>CAYLJQ010000034.1:0-21295 GCA_964383955.1 uncultured Heliomicrobium sp.
ATCACTTTTGCTCAAACGTACATCCCTCCACTTCGCACAGCTTTCGTTGTTCGGTCTGTGTTTGATTGTAGTGATTTCGGCAACGCCGAAAACTTCCGCACAACGGCAGCCCAACATCATCTTCATTTATGCGGATGATCTTGGTTACGGAGATTTGAGCTGTTTCGGTGCGCAGGCCATCAAAACGCCGAACCTGGATCGAATGGCGGCGGAAGGATTGCGGCTGACGAACTTTTATTCGGTGGCGTCGGTTTGCACGCCTTCGCGGGCCGCACTGATGACCGGACGGTACGCGACGCGAATGGGCATTCAGCAGATGCACCTGTCGAACGTGCTCTTTTTTCAAGATAAGACCGGCGTTCCGACTGAAGAAACTCTTGTGTCAGAAGCATTGAAAGCGCGCGGCTACGCAACTGCGGCGATTGGCAAATGGCATCTGGGACACGTGGCTCCGTATCGCCCGACGGATCGGGGCTTCGATACTTACTTCGGCATTCCCTACAGCAACGACATGCAACCTTCGATGTTGTGGCGCGGTACGGAAATCATCGAACAACCCGTTACACAAGAAACCTTGACGCAACGTTACACGCAGGAAGCGGTCAGTTTCATCGAACAGTCCAAAGGCAAGCCGTTCTTTTTGTACCTGCCGCATAACATGCCGCACATCCCGCTGTACGCGTCGGAAAAGTTCAAAGGCAAATCGGCGGCGGGCCCTTATGGCGACGCGGTTGAAGAAGTGGATTGGAGCGTGGGCGAAGTTTTGGCCGCCTTGAAAAGGCTGGGACTGGAACGCGACACTCTGGTGATTTTTTCCAGCGACAATGGCCCGTGGTACGAAGGCAGTCCCGGACCTCTTCGTGGCCGAAAAGGCTGGACCTATGACGGAGGCGTTCGTGTTCCCTTCATCGCTCGCTGGCCGGGAAAGATCAAACCGAAAACCGTTTCGGACGAACCGCTGGCGACAATTGATTTCTTTCAAATGGCACTGGCAATTGCCGGAGAAAAGAATCCGGCTTCGGCCTCGAAACTTCCGCTGGACGGCAAAAACGCGTTGGCGTTTCTGCTCGGCCAGGAAAAGAAAGCGCCGGAAAATCTGTACCTGTTTTTCGACAAAGAGTTTTTGCAAACCGCGCGCTGGGGACGATGGAAAATTCACGTTGCGCGATGGAACATTCCGCGGTACACGGCTGCTTCCGGCCAGCAGAAAAACAACAAACTGAATAAACCAGAGCTTTACGATATGACGGTTGACGCCGGAGAAAGTTTCAACGTGGCGGAACGTCACCCGGAAATCGTCAAAGACCTGCAAGCGCGCATTGCCGCTAAGCTGAAGACGTTTCCCGATGAGATCCAGCAAGCGAACGCCGACCTGATGAAGCCGTAAAATCGCGTTGCTTTTCCTCATCAAGCTGGCTACTTTAAGCCTTCGCCGCTGTGAAAAAGGAGGCAATATGATCGCAATCTCTTTTGAATCCGTGTTTCAGCAAGCCAAGCAACTTCCGCCGAACGAAAAAGCACGGCTGATTGAAGAACTAACTCAAGAATTGATGCCATCGCCATCCCCTGTGCCTGAAAAGCTTTCTTTTGAAGAACGCCGGGCGCGCATTCGTGCATTTCGCGGCAAGTATCGCGGCAGCGTTTCAAGCGTGCAGGAATTTCTGGCGAACAAACGTCAGGAAGTTGAACTTGAAGAAGCTCGCTATCTGGCGCGTCACCCCGAAGAGGCTACGCAATGATCTACGTGCTGGATTCAAGCGCAATGATCGCATTAGCCAATGACGAAACGGGCGCTGATGTCCTTGACAGTTTGCTTGCTGATCCACAAAACGAATGTTACGCGCACGCGATCAACCTTTGCGAAGTTTTTTAAGATGCAATTCGGCGTAGCAATGAAGCGCAGGCAGTAAATCTCATTAGCGATCTTCGAAATCTTGGCGTAGTTGAAAACCGAGATTTCGATCCTGCTTTTTGGCAGCAAGCAGGCAGGTTGAAAGCAACCCATCGGCGTGTTTCGCTGGCTGATTGCTGTGCGCTCACACTAACGATGCAGTTGGGGGCGAGCTACTGACCTCAGACCATCACGAATTGGATATCCTTGCCGCGACAGGCACTTACCCGATCAAGTTCTTTCGATAAATTGCCCCCATCAATCCCCTGCGTTGTTGAACCTCATTCAAGAGAGGACAAATGACAAACACAAGATCGAATTCTTTTACACTTTTGCGATTCGTTGCGTTACTAACAGCCATTACCTTCGGAGCATTTTCCGCCGATGCCGCAATTCAGGATGCACAAACGCGCAAGCTCTGGGACAGTGAATTTTTCAAAGCCAAAGCCAAACCTGCGCCGGGAAAACCAGCCGCTCCGCGCAAACGGTATCGCGTCGTCACACCACAAATTTCCACGGACCGCGTCAACGGCGACACGGTGCTGGGCATCACGCTCTGGCGATTGCGCCCGGCTGCGGCCAAAGACGACAAGGAAGTTCGGTTGTTCAAACACAACAAAGATGAAACCAAAGTCGTGCAGTGGACTCCGGAACGAATTTCCGTGGACACTCCGCTGGCCATTGGGCAGCGCGTGCGGCTGAGCATCGAATCGGCACGCAACGGTTATCTGTATGTCATTAATCGAGAACTTTACGCGGACGGCACGATGGGCGAACCGTATCTGATCTTTCCCACCACGCGGCTGCGCGGAGGCGAAAACAAAGTCACTCTGGGCCGCATCGTGGACATTCCGGCGCAAGAAGACAGTCCGAATTATTTCCATCTTGATCCTGACAGAGCCGATCTGGTCGGCGAATCGCTAAGCGTGCTGATTACTCCCGAACCATTGCCAGGCGTGAAAATCGGCGAAGATGCCATTGCGCTTCCGCCAACTGAAGTCGCTGAGTGGGAAAAGAAATGGGCAACCCAGGTTGGACGAATGGAAATGGAAAATTCGGTCGGCAAAACCTGGACGAAAGAAGAAAAAGAAGCCAGCGCGGCAAACGGCAAACAACTGAAAGCAGAAAGCCCGACGCCACAAACGCTTTATTACCGTCCGGACGCCAAAGCCACAGACCCGATGATGGTCAGCGTCAAGCTGCATTACGGCAAAGCCAAAACTCCGGCAAATAAGTGAACGATTGCCGGTGCCGGGGAATTGCCGAAAGCACAGATAAAAGGCTTGATGCGCGGACACGCATCAAGCCTTTCCTGATTTCAATCAAACGCGCCTTCGTTACCCAGCCGGATCAGCAAAAGAATTAACACCACAGTTCCAATTGCCACCAACACTCCGATCGTCACCCAGGCTCCCGTGCTCAGATTCTTGCCCGTCATTTTGGCAACCGCCGGATAAGCCACGGTTGTCGTCGCGCCGGTTTTCAAATCGGCGACGACAAAGGATTCTTCACCGGCTTCGGCGATGTACCCCGCCAGTTTGGTTTTGTCTTTCAGGTTCACTGAAACGCGCGTGTCGGTTCCGACGCCGAGTTTGGCGATGGCAGCTTTGACCTTGGCGGCGCGCGCGGCGTCTTTTTCGGCGCTGGTTGCCGCCAGAGCTGTCATTGCTCCGCCGACATACACCATCGTGAAAATCAGAAACATCGAGATTGTTTTTTTGAACATAAACTTATCCTTTGATAGTTAGTGATTGAAGATTTCAGTTGCCCAAATATCGCGCAACGACGCCGAATTCTATTGGCGGGGCAGTGACGTAAAAGTTGCCAGCCTGACCCGCCGTCACGATTTTACCGCTGAGTCCAATTCGGACAGAAAAATACCTGGAATCCGGGCTAGTACCACCGGCCGGGTAACTGAACCCAACGGTTTCAACGCTGCCGTTCGTGCCGAAACCGGTATCAAGAACGCCTGTGCCTGAAAGGCGTGTAATCACGGCTTTATAATCCAGTTCACCCAGAAAGGGGTAAGTGTTCCAGCCGGCGACCACATACTTTGACGGAAAGGAAAGTGACACCGAAGCCATCTCGCTCCATTCGGAAGGTTGTGGCGAAAGCGCCACGCCATCTCCGCCGCCATACGTAGTGTCCACGGTGCCGTTGCTGGTATTGCGTGAAAAGACCGCACCGTACTTTACGCCCTGCTGTTCTTTGGCTCCGACCACCCAAACGCTGGAGCTTCCGACCCGGATCGTATTGCCGTATTCGCCCGCCGCCGCGTTTACCAGCAAGGTGTTGTCAAAGACTCCGGTCGAAGTGAAACGTCGTAGGCGATAACTGCCCGAAGAGGTGGAATTCAGCACTGCGATTTTGCCGTCCGATTGCACGGCCACTGATTTGAACCCTTCCGGGCCGCCGTTGTTGGTGCTGGTGTCAGGCCAAACGGATAACGTTCGCACCCCGTCCGAACTGAAGGTTGTGTCGGGCGTGCCGTCAGCATTGAAACGCCAAATGGCTGAAATCCAGGGAGTGCCGGAATTGCCGTCCCATTCCTGTTTTCTTCCAACCAGCAGAATTTTTCCATTCGACACAGCCATATCGAAAACTTCCGCCTGACCGTTCAGCACGATCCTTCCGCCTGTGCCGAAAGTCGTGTCCATCGCGCCGTCAAACGTCAACCGCGCCAAACCCACCAAATAGCCGGTACAGGTTTCGATCTGGCCAGCCAGCAATATCTTGCCGTTGCTTTGTAACTCCAACGCTGAAATATACCCTTTACCGCCGACTATGCCGGGCAATCCCGCGAAGCTGACAGCCATTGCGCCATTGAATCCGAAAGTGCTGTCTGTCGCGCCCGATGCGGTCAGGCGTGTCACCAAAAAGTCGTAAGCAGCGCTGCCGACATAACAGGAAAAAGGAAGCTTTTCGGAATACGGAACGATGACTTTCTCGACTTGCGGGTTATTCGGGTCAGCTTGAATCCGCACCTCTGGGAAGTTGCGCGCGTACCCTATGTCGGAAAAGAGCGCTGGCGGCGTAAATCTGCCATCGCCGCTGAACGATGTATCCAAATCGCCTGCCGCCGCCAACGCGCGCCAGACGGGTTTCGCGGTCAACAGCGCCAGCACAATGGCGATCAATGCCACGCTGAGTTTTTTGTGATGAAACAGAATGCGATTCAAGTTTTGATAGTTCGTCATGACGTTCTTCCCTGTACGTTTGTAGTTCCGCCTTCAGGCGGCGGCAGCTCGGAACGAGCGGTAGGGCTGCTTCGCAGCCGCAGCCGCCTGAAGGCGGAACTACGAACGCGGATTATTGCTGTTTCTGGCGTTGGGCTTTGATGCGAGCCATCGTTTCAGGATCGCGCCGCCATTCCAGGCCAAGCTCTTCCGGTTTGTTCGCCGCTTCGGGATGCAAATAGGTTCCGCGTTCGTCTTTGGGTTTCAGTTCTTCGGTGGGAATGCGGTTTTGGTTGGCCCAACCGTCTTGGCGAATGCCCGTCACTTGCCACGAAACTTCGACGCCGGGTTCGCTGGTGCGAATGGCAAAGTGGTTGCCGCTGACTTTTTGGGCGACGATGGCTTGGGCGAACGTGCCGATGACCGTCAGTTGATAGCGAAAATCGCGGTTCAGCGTTTCAAACCATTCCGGCAATTCCACGACGGCCACACCGCTTTTGTCGGTGACGATGTTGCCATTGTAAATGTTCATCATATCCGGCGATTCGACGAAAGAGTGATAAAGGTATTTGTTTTCAGGGTCGAGCGGATGGTCAATTTTGAATGAACCGCCGCCTTTCGATAGCGTGCCGCTGACGCTGACATTGCCGTTGAATCGTCCGGCAAAAGCTCCGTTGGCCGCCGTGGCACGAATCGCGGCGTTGACTGAATTTGTGCTGCCGCTAACGGCAGTCACGCCATCGTTACTGGTGCTGTTGGCAGTCAAGGCAACACCGGTCTGGCTGGTGGCAGAAAGGCCGTAGCTGCTGGTGCTGTTGGCGGTCAAGGCAATGCCGCTGCTGCTGCTGGCATTGACGCCAATCCCGCTGCTGCTTGAACCTTCAATTGCCCGCCCGCTGCTGGTGTTGACCGCGCGCAGCGTTGCGCCAGTACCGGTCAACGCAGACTGAATCAGGACTTTCCGGGTTGTGCTGGTGGTTGTGCCGATGCTGACATTGCCCGAACCGTCTTCGGTAATCCCGGAATTGCCGACGGTGTTTGTTCCTGTCCATTTGGTGATTTTGTTGGCCGTGCCGCTGCCGGTGACGGTTTGTCCGAACGCGGCTCCAAAGCCGAAAACCATAACAAATGCCAGCACGGACAGGATGATTGCCAAACGGTTCAATCTGAGTTTCATCTTCGATCTCCTCTGAAAAAGTGTTTGCTTGCAACTCAAGATGAAGTAATTTGCTTCCACCATTTCAAACTTCATCTCCCATATTCGTAATTTGAAATTGCCGAACGGCTGGCGATATTGGCATCGGCTTGTGGAAAATTTCTGCGCCGATCCAAGTGAGGGGTTTATGCTTCGATCAAAAACAGGGATGTGGATGTTGGCGGGGTTATGGCTGGCGCTGACGTTAGCGGGTCAGGCTCAGCAGCCAAAAACTGTCGAGGAACTGGCTTCGGCGCTTTTAGCCGTTGCGCCAGACGCGGAGCGTGATGTTTTGCTCGCAGCCAATCCACAACTGGTTACCAAGCCGCTTTGCGATGAACTGATCGCTCGTCTCAAACCGCCCATTCCCCGGAACAAACAGGCCGAAGCATTGCTTGCAAGTAACGTGTTGCTGCGATTGTCTGAGCGGTTGGGTTACGACAAAGGAAAAATCGAAGCGCTCAAACATCTCGGCTCGCACCATCGAGAACGCGGCGAGCGCCAGACCGCGCTCAAATTATGGCAACAGGCTTTGGCCCTGGCAGAAGCGTCGGGCGAATCCTCGTTGGTCATTAGCATGCACTACAACTTGTGCGCCGTTTGGCAGGAATTGGGCAATCTGGATGAAGCAATGCAGCACTGTCAGGCCAGCCTGACCAAAGCTGAGGTTTCGGGAACGAAATCAAATCTTGCGTTTGCCAACAACGCTTTGGGCGGGATTGCCATTCGGCGGGGAGAAAACGAAAAGGCCGTGGCCTATTTTTTGAAAAGCTCCGCGCAATTTAACGAAGTGGGGAATAAGCTGAACGAATTGTTCAGTCTGCAAAATCTGGGCTTGTCGTATTACGCATTGGGCAATCTCACGGCGGCGCTGCAAGCCTATTCGCGCTCTTTGCCGCTGGCTGAAGCTTTGGAGAATCAGGCCAATCTGGCAAAAGGTCTGGCTCGTATCAGTTCGATTCATGCCAGCCTGGGAAACACAAAACTCGCGTTGGAAACGGCCCAACGAAGCCTGAAGTTGTATGAAAAGCTCGGCCTGAAAGCCGAAATTGGCAAAACGCTCGCAACAATTAGCTACACGTACGCGGTAGCGGCAGAGTATGAACACGCGTTGGAGTACGGACTCAAAGGGTTGGAACTAGCCCGGGAAACCAACGATGAAACTGCAACCAGAAACAGTCTTATCAGTGTTGCCACTGCTTATGGGCACTTAAAGAAACTGCCGGAAGCAGAAGATTATTTTCAGCGCGCGCTTGTTCTCTCTGAACAACAGCATCAACACGATTCAATCACGAATTGTCTGCTCAACCTGAGCAGGGTTTATTTGAAGCAAGGCAAAGATGCCGAATCGCTGAATTACGCTGACCGGGCAATTCGTCATAGCCGCCAAACCGGCAACCAAGGATACCTATGGCTGTCCTTACAACATTCAGGAAGCGCACTGGTCGCACTCAAGCAAGAAGAGCAGGCGCGCGCTCGTTTTGAAGAAGCGCTCGCCGTATTGGAAGCGTTGCGTGAAAACCTTGCCGCTGGCGAAAACGTCAGAGCCGATTTCCTGGCACATCGTATCGAGCCTTATCAACACTTGATCAGTTTATTGATGAGTCAGGGCAAAACCGCCGATGCATTTCAACTCGCCGAACGCGCCAAAGCCCGCGCGCTGCTGGATGCGCTGTCGGCTGGCAAAGCGAACATTTCCAAAGCCATGACGGACGACGAAAGACGGCAGGAGCGGCAATTGAAAGATGAATTGACGAACGCCAACTCCAGCCTGTCGCGCGCTGCACAAGCCGCCAAACCCAATCCGCAACAACTCGCTGACCTGAAAGCCACGATGGAAAAAGCGCGGCTGGATTACGAAAGTTTCCAGAGCCGGCTGTATGCCGCGCATCCCGAATTGCGCACGCAACGCGGCGAAGCTGCGATCATCAAAGCCGCAGAGCTGGCGGCGATGGTGGACGACAAAACCGCGCTGTTGGAATTCGCCGTCGCCGGGCAAGCGGCGTATTTGTTCGTTATCACTCGCCCCACTCTTCACGGTAATAAAGCGGCGCCGGAAATCCGCGCCTACAATTTGCCGATTAAACAGGAAGAACTGACCAAACAGGTCAACGAATTTCGCCAGCAACTGGCCAGCTTAGATCTGGGGTTTCGCGCCTCAGCCAAACGGCTGCACGAGATGTTGTTGAAACCGGCAACGGCGCAACTGGCGGGCAAAATCCGGCTGGTGATCGTTCCTGACGCTACGTTATGGGAATTGCCGTTTCAAGCCTTGATCGGCGGCGACAACCATTACCTGATCGAAACCGCAGCGGTGTCTTATGCGCCTTCGCTAACGGTGCTGCGCGAAATGCAAGCTCAACGAAAGCAACACGGAACCGGTTTGTTGGCGTTTGGCAATCCGGCGTTCAACGCCGAAACGGTCGAACGCGCCGGTCTCGCCAAGCGCGACGAAAAGCTGTTGCCGTTGCCCGAAGCCGAAACCGAAGTGAAAGCTTTGGCGCAACTGCATGGTTCAACCAGCCGCGTGTTCATCGGCGCGGACGCCAGCGAAGCCCGATTAAAAACCGAAGCTGCGAATGCAGCAGGCATTTTGCATTTGGCCACGCATGGAATTTTGAATGATGCCGCGCCGTTGTATTCGCATCTGGCATTGGCCGCTGGCGACAAATCCGAAGATGGCCAAAAAGAAGACGGAATGCTGGAAGCCTGGGAATTGTTGCAGATGGATTTGAAAGCCGATCTGGCTGTGTTGTCGGCTTGCGAAACGGCGCGCGGAAAAATCGGCGCAGGCGAAGGCGTCATCGGTTTGTCGTGGGCGATGTTCGTCGCCGGAGTTCCCACAACCGTAGTCAGCCAGTGGAAAGTCGAATCGTCCAGCACGCGCGATTTGATGGTTGGATTCCATCGCAACCTGAAAGGCGCAGGCAATAACCCCGGCTTGCCAAAAGCTGAAGCCTTGCGCCAATCGGTGCTGAGGTTGCTGAAAAAGACTGCAACCAATCATCCGTTTTACTGGGCCGGATTCGTGCTGGTCGGCAATGGCCAATAAAATACATTCATTGCCTTCGAAGTTCGCTCAATTCGCCCAACATCCGCTTCACGACCTTAGAATCAGGATTGGCTTTTTCCAGCGCGCGAAACTCGCGTTCGGCTTCTTCCAGCAATCCCACATCGGCGTAAAGCCTGCCCAGCAGTAAATGCGACGACGCGAAACGCGCGCGCGCCTGTTCGATTTTTTCTGCGTCCGCCGTTGCCATCACGCGAAACCGCGCCAACGGAGCAGGCGGTTGCGGGGCTTTGAATTCCTGACTGTCTTGGATTGCTTTGACCTGCCACGCATAAACGCGCCCGCGCGCTAGCGGCTTTGCCACTCGCCACGAAGTCGTTTCCAGCCGTTCGCTTTTCAGCACCGAGTTAAAATCGCCGTCAAAGACTTCGACTTCGTAGCGGATCGCGCCCGTCAACGGCTGCCAACGCAACACAGGCCGGTCGGTCAGCAAGACTTTGGCGACGGGGTCAATCACGGCGAATGCAGCTTTTCCGCTTCCGCCGCTCATCAACGAAGCCGACGGCGAACCCAATCCATCGAGCGCCGCTGAGCGCGCCAATCGCGGTTCGGCCAACGATTGTTTGAGCATCTGTTGATACTCGGCAGGTAAATCGTCCGCACCTGACAATACGCCGCGTTCGTCCAGCGCCAACTTTCCGCCCCCATCGTTTAACTGAGCCAGCAATTTGACCGGCGCGATTTCAGGCGAAGGCGTGATGGTTGGCGATGGTTGAGTGATGGCCACTTGCGAATTGTCTTTGTTGAAAACCAACAATCGCGCCAACCAGAATCCTGCAACCAGTAACCCCAAAGCAGTTGCGTAAACTCCAACTGATCGCCGCACGGTCAAAAAATCTTTGACACGCTGCCAGAAACTTCTGGCGTCGACTGCCGCTGGCTGAACTTCGCGGCCAAGTCCGTCGGCGCTTTCGCGGCTGAAGTGATGCAAATCATCAACGGCTTCGCGGCACAGTCCGCAACTTGCAAGATGTTCGCTGGCCAGTTGCAAGGCTTCGCCAGCCAAACGCCCGTCCACAAAATCGGCGGATTGTTCAAAGCTTAAATGCTGCGGGAATTCTGCTTGCGCCAACCGTTGCCGACACGAATCGCACGTTGCCAGATGGTCATCCACACAGAGCAATTCCGCTGCCGCCAATGTTCGTTGGCAAAAAGCTTCAACCTGATTGTCGGTCAAATGCGAAGACACGATTTTTCCTATTGCGAGCAGGAGTTGGGCGCTCAATCAGTGAACTTGTCAAAAGTTGTGGGTTATTACCACCGAGTCTGTACCGCGCGCGTGAGCAAGCGGCTTTTTCTTGATCAGTCGCTTGCTCAAGCGCGCGGTACCGTACCAACATCACGCAAAGCCTTTCAACCGTCGCGCCAATCGTTCGCGCGCCGATTTGCGAGCGTTGATGATTTGCTGGCGCTGCAATCCCAGCAACGCCGCAATCGTCTGATCGTCCAGCGGCAGATCATTCCAAACTGCGGCAAAACGTTCCGCTGACAGTTCCATCGCTCCGGCCAGTTGCCGCAACGTGGCGATTCCCGTCACCAGAAACAGCGCGATACAGCCGCGCCCTTCGGCATCGCGCAAATTCAGCAGTAAAGCCGCGCGCTGGTTCGGCGGCAACAATTGCAGCTCCGCCCACAAATGCTGCAAATAGATTCGCTGTTCGACCAGATGTGAAACGTCGGCATCGGTACCGGGCAATTCAACAAACCCATCGCCCTCATTCGACTGCAACGATTCCAGTTTCGGTTCGCGCAGATGCAACAATTCCGCCGCAACACCGACCAGTTCGTTCAATTCCACCGAAGTCGCCGCCAGATTCAACAGCGCTGTCAACAACTCCACCAAATCGCGGCCTTGCGGATCGGCCAGAGTTCCAACGCGCCAGGCAAATTGGCGCTCCGCAACCAGCGAACGCAGCTTGCCCGGCGGCAGCGCTTTTCGCCGGCGTTGCCAAACGGAAAACCCCGCAACCGGTTTGTCCGATTCGCGCCAACACGCCAAACCCGCTTGCCGCGTCAGCACATACTGAATGCGATTTTTCAGCGCATGAAAGTGCGGATTTCGCTGGCGCATTTCTGCCGCGCAGACGCGCCACGCGATGGTTGCGGCCAGCGAACGCAATTCCGCCGAAGGCAATTCGCCAGTTTCGCGCAATCGCTCCAGCAATTGCAGCCGCACATCCTGGCAAACATCGTCAGCTTCGTCGCCAGCACGCAGCTTGAAACGAACGATGCTGACGATGACTTGCTCGACTTCGATGGGAAGTTCAGCAACGGTTGGCGAATTGTGAGGTTGCGGTGTTTTCACTCAGCAAGACGATCCGAATCAGTACCGCGACCGGTAGGGAGCGAGTCTTCTTTAATTTGCCAACTCAAGCAATCACGCTCGCTACTGCTCGCGGTACTGATTCCAACTACCGAACCATCACCGGCACACTGACGTGCGAAGGAAACTGTTTCGACCGGTGAATGCTGTGCATCGCTTTGATGTAATCGGCATCCGTAGCCTTGAAGATATTCGGCACGAATTTTTGCGGGTTACGGTCAATCACCGGAAACCAGGAGCTTTGCACCTGCACCATGATCTTGTGACCTTTCTGAAATCGGTGATTGCAATATCGCATGTTGACGGCGAATTCGTTGATTGCGTTCGGCGTCAGCCCTACAGGCTTTTCAAAGCTTTTGTGGAATCGCCCGCGAAAAACTTCGTTGGCCACCATCAATTGATACCCGCCCATTTTCGCGTCCGCCGGATACGTTTCGGGATACACGTCAATCAGTTTGACGATCCAGTCGGCGTCGCTGCCCGTCGTCGAAGCGAACAGATGCCCAATCACATTTCCGCTGATGGTGATGTCTTCGGTCAGTGGATCGGTTTCCCAGGCAAGCACATCCGGTCGTCCTTGCGCAAAGCGCTGATCACCGACCAGCCAGGCTCCCCAGCCTGAACCGCGCGGATCGTAAGTCGCTTCGACCGGGCGCGGACGGTATGGAACCGGATTGGCCGGATCAGAGATGTAAGTATCGGCAACCTGACGGCCCAAATCTTTCGGAGCCTCAAACGAAAGCTTGCCGTTGGCTTGAAAATGCAGCTTGCGCGCTTCGGTTTTGTACGTCGGAGGCCACTGATCATAGCTGCGCCACTGGTTCGACCCGGTTTCAAAGACGTTGGCTTCTTTCCAGGTCGGCGTGCCTTTGTCTTTCAAATAGAATGCGAAAAACGGAGCTTCGATTTGTTGCCGATATTGCAGCGAAGTGTCCGCGCCGAATTGAATCTTGCCCAGACTGCTGCCGTTGCGCGCCCAACCTCCGTGGTTCCACGGTCCACCAACAAAGAAGTTCTGCTTCTGCGGATCGTTCTTTTCAAACTCTTCGTAAATTTTGACCGGGCCATAAAAATCTTCCTGATCCCACCAACCGGCGACGTTCAGCGTAGGCACACGCGCTTGTTTCAAATATCCGGCGGCGGCCTGTTCCTGCCAGAACCGGTCGTAATTCGGATGTTCGACAAAATCGTTCCAGGTAGGAATCTTGCCCTTCAAATATTTTTCGTTGACGTTCGACAACGCGCCCAGCCGCAAATACCATTCGTAAGTGTCGTACTTGTCGAATTCAAACCGCGCCTGTTCCTTATTGGTTTCCATCATCGTCGCGTATTCAAACCCGTAGCTCAGGCGGAAAGCTCCGTTGTGGTGAAAATCATCGCCCATCCACATATCCGCCGGTGAAGCCTGTGGCGAAGCCGCGCGCAAGGCCGGATGCGGAGCAATCGTCGCCATCATCGCCGTCCAGCCCGGATACGAAATGCCTGTGATGCCCACGCGACCATTGTTGTTTGGCAGGTTTTTTATCAGCCATTCAATCGTGTCATAAGCGTCCGTGACTTCATCAATCAGCTTCGGATCGTTTTTCAGCACCGACACCGGAGCGCGCTGCATGACAAACTGGCCTTCAGATTTGAACCGGCCCCGAATGTCCTGAAAGACAAAGATGTAGCCATCAGCGACCAATTCCTTGAACCGGCTTCCCTGCGCCCAGCCCTGACCCATTGCCGCTTGATACGGCGTGCGCTCCAGGATCATCGGCAACGGCGAAGTCTGGTTTTTCGGTGTGAAAATGTGCGTGTTCAGCTTCACGCCATCACGCATTGGAACCATGACAGCCTGAAAGTCGAACGCCGCCAAGGCTTGCTGGCTGGCATTCGCGGAATAGTTCCGTGGCGCGGAAAAAGCCGCTGCTGCAATCAGCAAGCACACAAAGAAACGGGTTACTTGACGATTCATCTCAATCTCCTTTAGTTTGCCTGAGGCGCGGGGGGTTTCGCTCACGCCCTACACACGATAGTAGTTTAGCCAAAAAGAATTGAAGCGAAGGGTAAACGCCCGCGCTCACAACAACAATCCAAAAGCTAATTTGAATCTCTTTTCTTAGCATCTCTAGCCCGATGTTTTCCCCTTAAAACGTCTTCTACTGAAATTTCGGAGGTCATATGTTTGTTCGCAATCTTCGCGCGGGGCGATGGTTCGTCGCCGCGCTTGCCTTGATGTTGTTTTATGCGTCGCTGATTTTGCTCTCGTCGGCGGAATCAGAAAAGCGATCCTTTGCAAAATTCTCAGCCGCGAGTTTTCACGATGACGAAGAAGGAAAGAAACATGGATTGAGCCGCGAAGAGCGGATTCGCGAAGCCTGGGTCTGGCACCAGGCCAATCGCCAGCGATTGATGGAAACCGAAGGGCTGGCAAGCCTGGAAGCGGAAGTTCCCGCGCAGGACATCAACGACATCGCGGTTATTCAAGCCGACAGCCGCATTGCGACTCCGGCAAATCTTTTCGATCTGACGGGCCGCCAAGTCCAGTTCACACCTTCCGGAGGTGGATACACGATTGCCACATCCAACGGCGGCTTCGACACAAACTTCGGAACCAAGCTGAATCTGACGACGACGCCTGCCGTCAATCCTAAACCGGGAACGGAACCGGGCGACGATGGGTACATCAACCAGGACCTGGGATTCAGTTTCAGTCTTTATGGCACAAGCTTTACAACTGTTGCCGTTTCCAGCAATGGGTTTCTGGCGTTTCGCCCCGGCAGCATCACCCAGGCGGCGTTTGATCTGGAAGCGTCGGATTCCGGCGAATCATTGTCCAAGCTGCAAATCGGCGTGCCGCGCATTGCGCCTTACTGGCACGACCTGGATGCGCGGGCGGCTTCGACGCAAGGCGCAAACGGCATGTACATTCGCAAAGACAGCGACCGCGTTGTCATAACCTGGAACAACATACGCGATTTTCCGAATGATCCAGCGACCGACACCGGCATTCACCGGTTCCAGGTGACGTTGTTTAACAACGGGCGAATTGTTTTCGCGTACGATCAGGCGCAATTGACCAGTCTGGCGCTGACTGGAATTTCCGGTGGCGGCGCTTCCCCCATTCCGACACTGGTGAATTTGAACAGTCCGCCAGCGACAACATTCACAACGCCAATTGCGGAGCTGTTTTCGACCAGTTCCAAACTGGACACGATTGGCGCGGTTCAGGCGTTTTATGCTTCGCATCCGGGCAACGACGCCTACGACTTTGTCTACATGGTCACCGATTTCCAATTCGATCTGGGCGATGCGTTTGCGTTTTATTTGCCGCTGCGCAATGACGCTGCCGGCATCGGTTTGCCGGTCGGCCAATCCACGGAAGCGGTGACCATCGGCAGTCAAAAGATTCAGGGCATCTTGAACCTGAGCAACATTTCGCAGGCGTATCCGGCTTCGCCCGTCACACGCTTTCTGGGAGCCAACCACGCGCTTTCAATTATGGGACAGGAACAAGGACACCGGTGGCTGTCATACGTGAACTATCCTGGCGGCGACCCTGCGTTGCTGTTGGGGCGGGACGATGCTCACTGGAGTTTTTTCATGAATATTGAATCGACGACCAGTAGCCCGGCGGCTCCGCGTTCGTCTTCGGCAGAAGGCAGCGTCTGGCGGGACAATGGCAACGGATCGTTTACGTCAGTCAATCTGGTGGATGGATTTTCCAGGCTGGATCATTACCTGATGGGTTTGCGCCCATCCAACGACGTGCCGGATACATTCGTCATCACCAATCCATCAGGAACCGTGCGCACGCGCGAATCGAATCCCTTCCCGAACGTAAACGTCAGCGGCACCCGACAAACCGTGACGATGAACCAGATTTTGCAGGCGAACGGCAACCGCAATCCAAGTTCGGCGACAGCGCCAAAAAACTTCCGCGCTGCTGTTGTGTTGCTGGTTCAGCAAGGCACGCAGGCTTCGCAAGCCACACTGGACAAAGTCGCGCTGTATCGTCTGGCCTGGGAAAGTTACTTCAAACAATCCACCGATGGACTAGCGACCATCAATACGGGCTTGGCGAATCAGACAGACCGCACGGTGATTGCCCTCTCAGCGGCGAGCTTCAAACCGACGCTGGCCGCCGGAGAAATCTCTGCCTTGTTCGGCGGAGGTTTGAGCGGCGGCATTGCCGTTGCGTCTTCGCAGCCATTGCCGACAACGCTGGCGGGAACACAGGTTAGAATCAACGGAGTGGCAGCCGGGCTGTTTTTCGTTTCACCGGACCAGATCAATTTCCAGGTTCCGCGAACGACAGCCGCGACGACTGGCAGCCAGGTGAATTCATCAACGGCGCTGATTGAAATCATCCGCGATGGTCAGTTGATTCGCGCCGGAGCGTTCCAAATCGCGCCCGTCGTTCCGGGCATTTTCACCACCAACCAGAGCGGAACCGGCGCTGCCGCCGCGCTGGATGCGTTCACGTTCACCGGCGGCCCGTTCAACGCCAAACAATCAAACGGCCAGCCAAACATCATCGCCGTTTACGGAACGGGTGTTGGAGCGGATGTGACCGACGCGGATGGCAACGCCGCCGGTTCGACCACGGCAACAATTGATGGAGCCGCAGTATCCGTCAGTTACGCTGGCCGGGCACCGGGTTTTATCGGGTTGAACCAGTTCAACATCACGTTTCCGGCGACAATCACTTCGGGGAATCACACGCTGGTGATTTCGCGCAACGGCATCGCCGCGCGCGAAGTGACAATCGCCATTCGGTAATCCGGCAAACCCCAAAAAAGGACGGAAGTTTCAGCCGATAAAACTTCCGTCCTTTTCCACTTTTGACCGCTCGCCTAAACCAGCGATTTCTGCAAACTTCGCCGCTTGTCTGCCCGTATGCTAAGCTCAGCTCCCAGTGCCCACTTTTTCATTGAGGTTTTTATATGAATAAACGCGCCCGATTTGCTTCTTTGTTTGCCAGATACCAAAAACAATTATTCGTGCTTGCGTCGCTGTCCTTCGCGACAGCCCTGTGTCTGGGATTATTGGCGCTGCGTGCCTGGCACTATCAAAGCGGGACGCAAAAGTGGCTGGTCTGGAATCTTTTTCTTGCCTGGCTGCCGGTGCTGGGAGCCTTCGCGGCGTATAACCTGCACCACTGGCCTACACGATTGCGCTGGTTGCCGATTATCGGGTTCGCATTTCTGTGGCTGTTGTTTTTGCCCAACGCGCCTTATTTGATTACAGACATCATTCACCTAAAACAGAGCGGCAGGGTTCCGCTGTGGTACGACCTGATCACGCTGGTTTCCTTTGCTTGGACGGGGTCGTTTCTAGGACTGGTTTCGTTGTTTCTGATGCAGGAACTGGTTCGCCGCATTATTGGCCGCGCGGCCAGTTGGCTGTTTGTGGCTGGCGTGCTGATGCTGACCGGCTTTGGAGTCTATTTTGGGCGCTTTCTGCGCTGGAACAGTTGGGATGCTTTATTTCGCCCCGCCAGTTTATTCAATGAAATGCTGTATGGCATTCTGCACCCAATGGAGCATATGCAAACGATAGCCTTCGCGGGACTGTTCACACTGCTGTTTAGCGCCGTCTACTTGATGATGCTGTCGTTCACGCATCTGCACCTGGAACACCAACGACGCTAATCAAACGTTTCATTGAAAAGCCGCCGGAGATTGCTCATCTCTCGGCGGCTTTTTTCGATCAACTGAAGTTGCCTATTCCTCTTCTCTTTGCCGCAAAAGCAGAGCCAGCAACGTGTGCTGTTCTTGCAAAAGTTTCTGTTGCTCGGCCAACAAAGCAGCCTGCTGCCCTGTCAACGATCCAAGCGAAAGCAGCAACCCCTCATAACGATTCAGCAACCGCCGTTGTTCAGCTTCGCGAAGTTGCCGCAAACGATGCGCCACCAGTGGCGCGCGATTCAGCCGTAGCCGCGTTAGCGTGAACGCTGCCGTCGTTGTTAAGGCGAACAGGACGCCGTCATCGAGTAACAGAAAATGCTGAGCAAATGGTTCGCGCTGCGGGTGCCAAAGCTGCGTGGCATCGGGCGTATCCGGCCAATAATCGAGTTTGTACTGATTACAACGGTAGCAACAGTAGAGCAGGTTTTCCGTGCTGTCATCGCCGCCTTTGTGGGAAGGCTGGTAATGGTCAATCGTCAGTAAACCACCAGCGTCCGTTTCGGTAATGCCGCAATATTCACAGGCGAAATTAGCACGCGCACGTACCTGTTCACGGAGTTCAGCACTGATGGACATAAGGACTTAGGCGTGTTGTAACAATGGCTGTTCGGACAACTGGCGGCGTATGGCCAGGTTTTCACGCCGCAGAGCATCGTTTTCTAATGCAAGCTTTTGAATTTGTGCCGTCGCGGCGGTTAACTGATTAAGTGCGGCCTGAATTTGATCGTTCAGAGCAGAATCATCGGTGACCATGGCAGCGAGGTTTCGTTGCTCAAATTCCACCTGATCCTGTTCGTCGTACCAGGCTTGGAGCTGCGCCTGTTCTTCCAATGTCAGCAATTCTCCTCGCGTAGCGCGGTCATGCAGTTTTTGAGCTTCGGCGTTGATTGGCATTACGACACTCCTTATTTCATTGCGGCAGCATTTTAACGGAAGCGCTCATTCATTGACCACTCAAACCTGAGGCACCGGGAGATAGCCATGCGGTTTGTGTGCCTGGCTATCTCCTGATTTGCTTGAATTGATCAGTAGCAAGCAAAAAGCTTGCTACGCAGCCGTCTTGAAAATTTCGCGCAAACGCTTGGCGACGATTTCCGCTTCGCCGGGTTGCAACTGCCAGACGCCGATTGAAAATTCCTGCGTTTCCGCTTTGGCAGGCGAAGAACCAGGCGTGATTTCAATAGAAGGATTCCCTTCCCGCATCTGTTTGCGAACGTCGTCGGCCAGCAGTTTCAATGAAGCCTTTTGCCATTGGATACGAACCGTCGGCACGTGATTGGCGACGGGCGGAACGTAAATTTCCCCTTTGGTTGCTTTGTTGGTCGCTGTCACGCTGTCAATAACAAGTTTGGCGCGGCGTTCCCATTCTTTCCATTCGGCGGCTTCGTCGCGTTTCAAATACACTTCCAGCGCGGCCATCATTCCGATCAATTCTTCTTTGTTGACCTTCATTCCGCGCCCGATGGTGTCGCCGTTGGGCGAAGCGTTCATTCTGGCGGCTTCGATCAATTCTTTACGCCCAAGCAATAAGCCAGAGCTTTGCGGGCCACGCAGCCCTTTGCCGCCTGAAAAAGCGACTAGGTCAAACCCCATCTTGGTGAACTTCCACAGATTTTCGGTTGGCGGCACGTCGGCGGCGCAATCAATCAACGTTGGGATGTTGTGCTTTTTGGCGAGTTCGACAAATTGCGCGGCTTTGATCTGTCCTTTGGGATCGGCGTCGTTCAGGAAAAACATCATCGCGGTTTTATCGCTGACGGCGCTTTCCAGTTGGGCGGCGGTTTCGACTTCGATCAGCTTGATGCCGCAATTGCGGATCGCGTGGTCATACCCGACTCGATGCGTTTTTTGAATTAGCACTTCGCTTTTCATTCCGGCCAGATTGGGCAGGTTTTTGATTCGTTCGGGATCTTTGCCGGTCAAACAAGCCGCTGTCGCCAGCGTCAGCGCCGAAGCCGCGCCGGAAGCCACCATCGCGGCTTCGCTGTGAACAAGTGTTGCAATGCGTTTGCCGACGGCATCGTGCAAATCGTTCAGCGTGACAAAATGCTTTGACGCGTAGTTGATCGCATTCATCGTTTCGGGATGCATCAACGAAGCCGTCAACGCAGTATAGGTTCCAGCAGCGTTGATGAATGGTTTCACTCCTAGTTCTTTGAAATAATCGCGACCAGCGGTTTTTGGCGCGGCTGCGCCAGCTTCGGCTTCGGCGGAAAAGAATCCGCCGACCAACGGCAAACTGGACATGGCGTGTAAAAAATTACGACGAGTGGACATTTGATACCTACCTTAGTTGTGATGATTTCTTGTTCGGCACAGGCACGACGGGCAACACAATGTGCGAAGCGCGCCCGGCAGCATGAAAGATCGTTTGTTTGGCAACGCGAACTTTGGCCGACGATCCGAACGGTTCGCCGGTGTTCGGGTTGCGATCGAATTGCGGAAAATGACTGCTGGTGATGTCTATGCGAATGCGATGGCCAGGCAGAAAAACGTTCGCTGTTCCAACCAGGTCAACTTCGTATTCGTACATTTCACCGGCTTTTAGAAGTGCGGGTTTATCCACGCCATTGCGGTACCGCGCGCGCATGATGCCTTCGCACACGTTGAAGGCAAACCCATCAGGCGCGACATCAATCAGTTTGACGACCCAATCGGTGTCCGGACCGTCCGTCGCGGCAAAGAGTTTCATCTTCACCGGACCCGCGATAGCCAGCGGTTCAGTCATCGGCTGGCTGTTATAAACCAGAATGTCTTTGCGATTGGCAAGCGGGCGTTGATCCTTCGGCCCAGCCAGCGTAGGCGTGCCGCAGCAGTTGTTGCCTCCAAGCGTCGGCACAGGATCGTTTGGATCGTAGTTGTACCCATCGCTTGCGCTTCCCGCCGGTTGATTGAAACTGAGCGTACCGTTGCCGCTGGCAGTGTTGGCGGAACCTCCGCTGGCAATGTACATCGGGGTGAACTTCGTTCCTGGAATCGGCCAATCCTGTTCGTGCTGCCACTGGTTGACACCCATGTAGAAAATCTCGACGGGCGGTTCACGGTCAATGCCCGTGTCTTTGCCTTGCAGATAATGATCAAACCACTTCGATTCCGTCCCAAACTGCACACGATTGTTGGCAGGGCCAAAGTCTACGTCGCCGTATTTTTGCGTTGGGCCGTGCCCCCAGGCTCCGATGATCATCCGCGATTCGCGCCGCGTTTTTTCATTTGCGCCGTGTTTGCGAACGCCGACAAAGCCGTTGATCGTGCCTTGCAGAAAGATGTCGAACCATCCGCCGCTGGTGTGGACCGGCACGTTGTACTTGCTGAAACTTTCTTCGTCGCTAATTGCTTTCCAGTATGCGTCGTAATCCGGATGCGCAATCCAATCGCGGTAATGCTGGACGGCGTAGCCTGCGCTTTGCAGGTCGCCGTCTTTCAACGGCAAATGTTTCAGGATGGTTTCGTATTTCAGTTCCGGCGGCGAATATGTTTCGCTGTGGAAGAATTGCGGCAGCATGATCCGATTCGGCATTCGGACAACGCCCCAGCCGTAATTGAACGACAACCGCCAAGCTCCGTTCAGCGTGATCCAGTCGCGGTAAATGTTCGTCGAAGCCAGCGCCGGAAACATCGCGACCAGATTCGGCGGCTGCAATTTTCCGGCAGCCCATTGCACGTGACCTAAATATGACCCGCCTTGCGTAGCGACTTTGCCGTTCGACCACGATTGTTTCGCCGCCCATTGAATGGTGTCGTATCCGTCTTTGGCTTCGTCGCGGAACGGTTCCCATTTGCCTTCGCTTTCGTACCGGCCACGCGTGTCGTTCATGACGACGGCATACCCGCGCTGGGCAAATTTGATCATCGTTTCGTGAACGCCGTCGCGCTGGACTCCGTAAGGCGTGCGGACAACCAGAACCGGATAACGCCCTTCGGCACGCGGCAGATACACATCGGCGAAAAGCTTGACGCCATCGCGCATG
>CAYLJQ010000035.1:0-13403 GCA_964383955.1 uncultured Heliomicrobium sp.
CGACTTATCGTATTTAAGCTTTAAGCGATGATCTGGTTTTTCGAGAAATTATCGGGTGATTTCTCGAAGCTCTTTATCCATCTTTCTTTCGATTGAATGCCGTTCAGACGATTTATCGGATGGGAAGACGTTTCCGAAGATGCTTCCCAATCCCGTTGAACCCGGCAAGCCAAGCAGGTCGGACGGTGTCAAACCAATCGGGCCGTTTTCGCTGTTGACCGAAAGCACCATCTTGTCGCCAAGCGCGTAGACATAAGCCAAACCGGCTTTGTTGCCCAGGAAGCTCTTGACTGCTTTGCCGGCTCCTTTCGGGCCTGCCTGGCCAAGCAGCTTGGCTGCGGGCTGAATCAGCGAACTGACGTTCTGGTAAACCATCGCCGAGAAGTTCGCTTGTTTGTCCGCAGGCAAGGACGCCTGGAATTTCGCCGAACCCAGCAACGTGTGGCCGGATTCTTTGTACTTGATCGCGTTTTCGACCAGCGCGCGGCTGGGCGCTGCAATCAGGTAGCCGTAAGCGTAGGCATAATTCAGCGCCACAATCGGAGCGTCCGGCGATTTCAGTTCATAGAACGTCCGTCCGCCGACGTCCACACGATTCCAAACCAGAGCTTGTTTGCCGTGGCTGGTCAATTCGGCATTGACCTTTTCCACTGTGCGTTCCAGCGTGGTTTGCAAATGTGACTGATCGTCAACCTGAATGATGGCTTTGAATGAAGGAATCGGAACCACAGGGCCATCAACCGCAAAGGCATATTCGCTGCCCAGCGGAGCCGCAATGTCGTTGCGGATGCTGATGCCTTGTTCGTTCTGGAAATCCAGCACCTTTTGCCAGGATTCCGGGTCAGCCGTTTGCAAGGTGCTCAGCAAATCGTCAACCACTGCGGTTGGCTCCTGCACCACGAATGCGCCGACAACATTGGCGTCTGGCGAGATGAATTCCAACGCGCCCATTGGTCCGGGAGCCGCCAGCCACGAAGTCAGGCCGTGCTGATTTTGCTTGTAGCTGACGACAGCGCGGTTGAATGGTTTGCCGTCTTTTTCTTTCAGTTCGACGACGAAGTAGCGCAGATCAAGCAAACCAAGTTGGCCCATCACTGCGGCTTCGCGTCCGGCGTCTTTGGCGTCTTTGGCGTTTTCAACCAGCTTTTGCTTCTGATTCTGATGTTGGCGGGTGATCGCTCCGCCGATGAATTTTTCCAGGTCGGCAGCAATCACAAGCCCAGCACCGTCTTGATACAAGCTGGCGATGTGTTTGTGGAACGGATTGGCCGCAAAAGGTTTGGCCGCCGCTTTCATTTGCGTTCCAACCCGCCTCAGCGATTCGATCCTGGGCGAAGCCACAACTAAATCCTGAGAAACCCAAACGTAAAAGCCTTTGTCGTTGCCGCTGCCGCTGACAGCCATTGGGTCGTCAATGATCTGCAACCCATCTTTGCCATCGTTTAACTGCGCGGCTTTGCTCTGCAGGAAGCTGCGGAATGCAGCGCCATCTTTGACTTCGGCCAGAATGATCGGTTCGTCGGGTTCGCCACCGTTGGCTTTGCCCTGTGCGGCGATGGCGATTTCATCACCAAAATAGCTGCCGAATTCGCGCGCCATTTCGATGGCCTGGTTCAGGCCCTGGCGCCCGCGCGACTGGCGCTGCTCTTTGGCGTACCACTCATTCAGTTCCGGGTTCTTGGACAGGCTTTCCTGAAGAATCTGGTTGGCCTGCGCCAGCGTTTCGCTGATGTTCGGAATGGCCACGTAAAGAACCGTGTTTTCCGGCATCATATCCAGCAAGCGCGTTGAGTAACGGTTGCCTGGCATTGCCACAAGCTGGTCAATCTGCGAACGCACTTCGTCCAGCATTGTGATGTAGCGGGCAGAGTTGCGGCTCCACGCGACTTCGTCTTTGACGGCGATTTTTTCGATGCTTTCGTGTGTTGTGACCTGTTCGCCAGCGCGCAGCACATTGTCTTTGCCAGCGTGGTCAACGTGGACTTCGCCTTCGATGACCGATACGCGCGCGCCTTTGGTTCCGTTGTTCACCGAAAAGATTGTTCCGGTCACAGAAACCAGCGAATCGTCTGTGGCGACAAAAAGCTTGCCGTCGCGCTGTTTGGCGGCTTCGACAATAACTTGTCCGCGATCCAGGTTGATCGTGGTTCCGCCGGAACCGTTGGTGACGGAAAATTCAGACCGCTCACGCATTTCGATCCGCGAACCGTCTGCCAGTTTCACGATGGCCGCCGAATTCTTTGCCGTGCGAATGCGTTCGCCGCGTTTGATCTGTTCGCCCGTTTTCAGCGCCTGCGTCGTGGTTTCAGTAACGCGATAAACGCTGCCGTTGGCGGCTTCGACAATCGCGTTCAGTGTGCGGAAGGAATTCATGAACCGCTGTGCCGAAGGCCATGCAAACAGGCCCAGGCCGATGACGGCCACAGCCGCGATTGCCCATCGGGCCGTTGCCATTCGACGGTTGCTGGCGGTGACTTTTGCTTTTTGCGAATCAAGCTGCCAGGACGATTGGCGGCCGTGGCGCGCTTCTTTCAAAGCCTTGCGGCAAGGCAGACATTCGCGCGTGTGATCTTCCAGCAGCATGGTGCGCGCGCTGGAAAGCTGGCCCTGCAAATACGTTGGAATCAATGACCGGAAATCGTCGCAACTGCGAATGTGGTCAACCGGCGTGACTCCCGCTTCCAAGGCGGCTTGTTCGCCCGCCATACGCGTCCACACGCGCTGTGCGGCTCCGGCAACCACTGCCGAATCCAGCTTTTCGCTGCGGATTTCCGCCGTGGTGTCATCAAGAATGGTGTTAAGTTCTCTGTCTGTATGTTTCATATCTTCTCCTTATGGCTTGCGTTACGCTCTGCCTCCCTCCAAAAAATCTCCCATTTCCTTTTTAACTCTGGCCCGGGCGCGGTGCAGCAGCACGCCGACAACCATTGCCGACGTCCCCATGTGCTCGGCGATTTCATTGTTGCCGTACCCTTCAAAATATTTCAGGACAAACATCTCGGCGGATTTTTCGCCAAGTTTTGAAATCGCCTGCCGGACTCTGGCGCGAAGTTCGTTGGAAGCGCGCTGGGTTTCCGGGTTTAGTTTTGAATTTCCGGAAAGCACGGGCTCGACATCGTCAATCGGGATGGAATCGGTTCGACCACGCTGGCGCATCAAATCCAGCGAGGCATTGATCGCGGCACGGTGCAGATAGCTGGCGGGACTGGGTTCCAGGTTGATAGTTTCTTTCAGGCTCCGGCGTGAAAGCCGCAAAAAGACGGTTTGCAATACGTCTTCGGCGTCCACCACGCTGCCCGTGATTCGGTACGCAGCCCGGAAAATGCGATCGTGATGTTCACGAAACAGCGCTTCCAGTTCTCGCGCCGAAACCTGGCCGGACACGTCAGAGGCGTTTTCGGCCTTTCCGCCGGGAATCGCTCTTAAATGAGTGGCATTAACTGGCACATTTGACCTCCTTTTCATTGATTTCCACACTCATAAACGACTTCTTTGGAGACCCATTAACAAAAGAGAAAATTATTGCTGAATTTGGCCCTGAATTCCTGGCCGGATCAATTTCATAACGGTAGACTGCCCGGGCCAGCCCACAATTTCAGTAACTTCTTTGTTTGAGGAAAGTTATGGTACATCAAGAACCTGCAAAACCTGTCTCTCGCTTTCGATTGCGACACTTGATCTGGGCTTTGGTCGCTCTGTTTGGTTTGGGCGGGATGGTTTTTATCATCGCCTTTATCGCGGTCTATGCCATGGGAAAGCCGGTCAGGATTGAAGGGCAGGCAATGATGCCGGCTCTCAGAAATGGCGACCGGGTGTTTATGAAACGGAATCCCAGTCAGTTTAAGCGGGGCGAAATCATCATCTTCCGTTTTCCCATGGACACAACCAAAAGCTACATCAAACGAATTGTCGGCCTACCGGGAGAAAAATTGATGGTGGAGGAAGGAAAAGTATTTATCAACGGAAAGCAGATTGAAGAACCTTATCTTGATCCCGAATTCCTTTCCCACGATTCGCTGCCCGCGCCTGTCGAGATTCCCGACGGCCATTACTTTGTTCTGGGAGACAATCGCCGAAATTCCAGCGACTCACGGTACTGGGGAACGGTGCCGAAACATTTGGTTTACGGGAAATACTGGTTTCGTTACCTGGAAGGCCAGTGATCAATCCGGGTTGGCCAGTGAAAGAAAGCCTTCGGACAAATCTCTTTACATTTTTGCCTCAGTGTTTTTAGATGCTTCTGCGGCCCGCCTCGCACACTACAAAAACTTGATTGGTTCTGGAAATCCGGCAACGGAAGGATGATTTGAAAGTGTGTGCAGGATCGGCTGCAAACCTGAAGAACCCAATTTTTATTACAGGCAAAAATTCCATGGCAAAGAAGAGCATACGACAAGAAAAAAATACGCCAACGAACGAACCAGCGACTTCCGAAACAACCCAGCCCAAAGTCAAAAAAAGAGTAGCCCAAGAAAGCACAAGCTCGAACAAGTGGTTGATGATTGCTGCCGTTGCAGGCGTGGCAATCTTTTTCCTGATTTACGCAATGCGGCTAGACAAAGTGGTCGGCATGTTTCAAGACGATGCCTGGTATGTTTTGCTGGGAAAGGCGATTGCCACAGGCCAAGGGTATACGCTGATCAATTCCCCAACGCCGGGAATTTCGCCCCTTTATCCGCCTGCTTATCCGTTTTTGCTTTCATTGGTATTTCGCGTCTCATCACAATTCCCGCAAAACCTGTGGTTGCTGAAATCTGTTTCCATTGTGGCGATGCTGTTGGCGGCGGGGGCTTGTTATTACTACTTCACGCGCTATCGAAATCTGCCAAATTATCTGGCGTTGTTCATCGCTGCAATCGTGGGATTAAGCCCCGGCCTGGTGTTTATGGCGACGTCTTCGCTGATGTCGGAATGCGTTTTCGCGCTGGCGCAAATGGCGGCTTTGGTTGCGGTTGAACGTTGCGTTTCCGAAAAAGACAGCGGGCGGTTCTGGCTTTATGCCTTGCTGGCCGCCGGCGCTGTTTCGTGGGCGTTTCTGACGCGTTCGATGGCTGCGGGCTTGATCCTGGCTGCGCTGCTGTATTTCCTGAAAGAGCGTCTGTTCAAATCGGCGGCTGTGTTTGCGGTGAGTGTCGCGCTGCTGTCCGGTTCGTGGATGTTGTATTCGCGCGCGAAAGCGCCGACTCCCGAACAGCGGTCAGAAATCAACAGCTACATCGTTCGTCCGTACACAGAGCAATTTTGGGATCGCGTGGCGGGCCATGAAACGGCGGGCAGAATTTCGCTTTCCGAACTGCCGGGACGCGTTTGGAACAATCTGGCCAGCATTGCTTCCAGCGACCTTGGGGGGATTGTTACGCCTTCATTTTTCCCCTCCCTGAATCAGGGCTTGGCGGAGCGCGGGGAAATCATCCAACTGCTGCTTTCATTGCTGATTCTGGGTCTGGTGATTGCGGGTTATGTTTCCGTGGTTCGCGAACGGATGACCTTTGCTGAATTCGCATTGCCATTTTCGCTGTTGATCATCCTGATCTGGCCTTTTCCGCCGTATCGGTTTCTGCTGCCATCATTGCCGCTGCTGGTTTTCTATGCGCTGCTGGGTTGCAAGCTGGCACTGAACTTTCACAGCAAAAGCATTCAAGCAACCAATCCGCGCGAGCGTTGGGTGGGAACAGCCGTGGTTGCGGGTGTTCTGTTGGCTTTGAGCATTTACGGTAATCTGGCTTACTTGGTCAGAAAAAATGCCGATGTCGCGTCGCAGCGCCCGCGATGGATGCGAGTTTTTGACAGCAATGAAGAAGTCATGAAGTGGACGGCAGAGAACGTTTCGAAAGCCGACGGCATTGCCACGCACAATCCTGCGCTGGTTCATTTGTACACAGGCAACAAGACAACAACGTTTGATAATCCACGCGGCAACTGGGAGCAATGGGGCAAGCTGGGGATTCGCTATCTGGTTCACATTTCGCCAGTCAGGATACCTGAGCCGGATGCAAACGAAGCCAAGTACAGAATCATGCATCGTCAAGCGGACTTAAATTTGCGAGTTGCGGACTTTGGCCCGGCGGATTCCAGGCTTCCCTGGGAAAGCACGCCTTCAACAAATACCAAGATAAATTGAAGAATTTGCGCAGTTCAGGGCTGGAAAAATTCACCACAAAACACGCAAAAAGGATTGAAGTCCGTTAGAGCTTGAACTTTACTTTTGTGACTTTTGAGCATTTTGTGGTTCCTTCCCTGGCTCTGTATTGAGCACAGTCTTCAGAGCGTGTTTTGAAATTGCCTTTTTCTCTAGCCCAGTCGTTCACGACTGGGAAAAGAGAAGCGGGGAAATTTGTTTCAGCCCGGTTCACCGGGCTTGCCATTGGGCTTTAGCCACAAACTATCGCGGCTAAAAGCCGATTAGAAGGACGGTAAACCGCCCTTTACCGTTCTACTGGCTTAATTCCCCAGCCGTGAACGGCTGGGCTACAGAAAAGCGGGCGATCAAACCGAATTTCAAAACATGCTCTCAGAGAAGCGGCGGTAGTAAGGAGGGTTGCTCTTTCATCTTCAGCACGATCAATGTGATGTCATCGCTTTGAGGCAAGCCGCGGGTAAAGCTGAGAACTTCGCTCAATATGCGCTGTTTGATCTCTTCAGCGGTCAAAGTTGCGCTTCGCTTGACCAGTTCTTCCAGCCGTTCGTCGCTAAACATTTCATTGTCATTGTTGACCGCTTCGGTCACGCCGTCTGTATACATCACCACGACATCGCCGGAATTCAATCGTGTTTGCAGCGGTTTGTATTCGATGAAATCAAACGCGCCCAGCAACACGGATTTCGTCGTTAACATTTCGGTTTCGCCTGTTGTGCGGACCAGAATTGGCAGGTTGTGGCCGGCGTTGATGTAGGTGAAATGTCCTTCGCGATCCAGCACGGCGGAAAACAGGGTGATGAAACGATTGGATTCCGAGCGTAATGCCAGCACTTTATTCACGCTGGTGATGACTTCCGTCAGCGGCAGATTGCTGGCGAATTGGACCTGCAACGCGCCTTGCGCCATTGCCGCCAGCAAGGCCGCTGCAACTCCTTTGCCGGAAACATCACCCAGCACAAAGACAAAGCGGTCGTCTTTTAGCGGAATCAGGTCGTAAAAATCACCTCCGACGAAGCGCGAGGGAATGTTGTGTGCGGCGACTTCAAAATGATCCAGCGCTTTGATGGCGGACGGCAACAGCGCAATTTGAACTTCACGCGCCATCCCAAGTTCCTGTTCCAGGCTCTTCTTCTCGGCTTCTTCGTGCATCAGCCGCACGCTTTCCAGCGACTTGGTCGCTTCAAACGCCAGCGATTCCAGCAGCTTCAAACTGGTTTGCGTCAGCAATCCGCCTGAAACGCTGTTGTCCACGTACAACACGCCAATGACGTCGCGTTTCAGAATCGTCGTCGTGTCCATGTTTTCGGTCATCTGAAACCGGCGCAGAGGAATGCAGGCGATGGAACGAAGGCTAAGGTTTCTGACGCTGTCGCGTGGCAACCCTGCCATGGTCACTTTGCTGTCGTTGATGATGACGCTGCGGTTTTGTTTGAAGGATTCTTCGACGACGGAACGGCTCATTTCAAATTCATTGCCGATCACAGAGTTTCGGTTGCGATCGCGCGCAACCTTGAATTCCAGATTGCCGTCCGCATTCAGCAGCATCAAAAAACCGCGCTCCGCCTGTGTGATTTCAATTGCGGCGTCAACAATCAAAAGCAGCACATCATCCGGCGTCATTGAAAACTTAAACGCCTGATTGACTTCAACGAACCGGGCTAGTTTTTGCAGTTCTTCATTGGCGGACGCCGCAGGTGTGCGGTCTTTTGAAGGGCGAGAAAGCGTCAGGTTCGGGCTGCTGTTAAAAATGGCCGAAGCGTTTTCGACAGTGTCATCCAGAAAGATAATTTGCTGGTCGTCGTCGCCTCCAACGCGAAGCCGGTCCTGGTGATGCAGCGCGCAACGTTCAATTCGCTGATCATTAACATACGTGCCGCGTTTGCTGCCCACGTCAACCAGATAATAAGTCTCGTCTTCGTACTGAACCTCTGCGTGTTGGCGCGAAACCGTGTCGGACAGCAATTGCAGATCATTTTCCGCTTTGCGTCCGATGGTGAAGACAGGTTTGTCCAGCGGCAGAAACCGCGTTACGCCAAACCGATTGATGATCTTCAACTGCGCAAGCTTTTGCATGGAATGCTGAATGAATGATGAAGCATGAATGCTGAATGATGAAAAATGAGCGCCGCCCAAAGACAGGACGCGGTTCAGCCTTCATCCTTCAAGGTTCATCATTTAGAAAGAAGAGATTGCCGCTTTTTCGTCTTCGAAGGTTTCAAGCACCGAAAGCAGGCCGGTAATTGAAAGCAGTTGATACGCCATGCGCGAAGGTTTCAGAACTTTCAATTTGCCGTTTGCTTCTTTGACGCTGGTGAAGGATTTGATCATTGCGCCGATGCCGGAACTGTCAATTGTCGGCACGCTGGCCAGATTCAGCAGCAACAGGATGCGCTCTTCGGCAATCAATTGTTTAACGGTGTCGCGTAAACCTTCTTCGCTTTTGCCAATGGTCAGGTTCCCGGCCAAATCAATAATCGTAACTTTGCCAGTGGTTCTGATCTGAATTTCCATCGTTTCTCTTGGCCTCTCGATATTTCAAAAGTGGTCGGGGGTGGAGCAGCTTCAACGGATGCGAGCGGAATTATAGCGCATGAAATCAAGCGATAATGAGGAAGGTGTTTCTACCGCCCATGACATCCGAAAAATCCTTGTTGTATGTCAGGTCAATCCGGCGGAACTGTTTGATCACATCGCCCAGTTCGCCTGCTGTCAGAAAGCCGTCTTCGGTGTGCGAAATCGCCCATTGCCCAATGTGGCGCGCGCGCGAAAGAAAATTGCTGACCAGTTGCAGGTAATGTTCTTTGGAAACCACGTCATCGCCAAGTTTTCCGCGTTGGTTGGCAATCAATTGATCCCAGGCTTCGTCATTGCCGCGCACCCAGGTTTCCCGCCATCCGGCTGCGGAACTGCGCAACCCGGCCAATCCGTCCGGGCGCGGAAACCGCGCAAACATCAATTCGGCTCGCGCGCCGCGAATGAATTCGTTGCCGTCCCGGTTGACGCTGTAATTTTCCTTGCCGTTATCAACCGGTTGCCGCTGATTGCGCCATAAGGCCACAAACACTTCTGACAGGGGGCGTCGCAATTCCACCGTTTCGGGCGAAAAGGAAAACACATATTCACCCACGCCAAACACCAGCATGATGGCCAGGGCGCGGCGATGTTCGTTTTCAATCTGTTGAATGTTCAACCAGATATTGTCGAACCAGACAGCATCCATCTCGGTGAAAAACGCGGCCAGCGTTGGGTTATGCAATCGCCGATGCGGAACATACGCTTCGCCCAGCACCAGCGAGACGTCTTCTTCTGTCAGAACTTCGCCAGCGTTTTCGACCAACGCGCGCGAAGACCACCAGGCCCATTGGCAGATATCGTTATCCAGCACCTGTTTGCCCCAGAATTTCAGGTACCATCCCAGGTCCGGCTGACCGGCAAAGGGAATTGCGATCGAGTTAAATTTCAGGCGGCGCAATACGCTCAGTTCAAATCCCAGCCAGCGCCGATTGGTTGTTAAATTGATGGCCATAAAAAAATCGCTTCAGTGTTGAATTTTCGGAACCGTTTCTGAGTTTTCAGCCTTAGTTTCAGGTTCAGCTTCCGGGTTTTGAATCTGCTCTGGTTGTTGATCAGATTTTGGGGGCAGTTCAACTCTTGGAAATTCCTGTGTCGGCATTTGGTCCGGAGGAAGGATTTCCGCGGTTGGGGCTTCCGTTGAAACTTCCGCTGGCACAGGTTGATCGCTGACGGGTTCCGGCTCAGCTTCGGCAAAAGTAAGCACAGATTCGTATGCCGCCGCTTCGTATGTTGTGCCAGTCAAAACAGGTTTCTGTTCCGTTAGCTCTTCTTTGGGCAAGGGCGTTTCGAAAGCCAGTATTGAATCCGGTTGTGACTCTTGTTCGGGTACGCTGACTTTTGGCTGGTCAATCGGTTCAGGCAAAGTGGGCTGGAAAGCCGGAAGTGAATTCGGTCGGGATTCTTCTTCAGATACGCTGCCAGCCGGTTGTTCATCCAGTTCTAGCAAAGTAGGCGCGAAAGCTGGATTTGAATTCGCCTGCAGTTCTTCTTCGGGCACGCTGACAATCGGCTGTTCAAATGAAGGCGGAACATTCCAGCTATCGGCTGGTTGCTGTTCAAATGGCGCCGGAACATTCCAGATGGCGGCCTGATGCTGTCGCTGGAATTCAAGTTCGGCTTCGCGCTGTCTTCTTTCTTCAGCAACCAGCATCAGCAACAGCTTGGCAACAATGGGATCGAATTCGATCCCGGCCATATCGGCAATGTGCTGTTCGGCTTCAACCAGTTCGTAAGCCTGGCGAAACGGTCGCCCGGAAATCAGCGCGCAATAACTGTCCACGGCGCGCAAAATTCGCGCTCCCACGGGAATGGCTTCGCCGCTTAACCCGTCCGGATATCCTTGCCCGTTCCACCATTCGTGGTGCCAGCGAACCAGCAATTGCGTTTGCCGTGAAAGCCGGATTTCTGCGGCAGCCTGTTCGCCCAGAATCGGATGACGCCATAAATCCAGTCGTTCTTCCCAGGTCAGCGCATTGGGGCTGAGCAGGTAATTGCGCTTCATTCCGCGTTCGCCGATGTCGTGCGCCAGGGCGGCAAATTTCAATGCTGACAGGTCAACGCCATGCAGCCCCAGTTCTCTGCCTATGGCTTCGGTCAATCTGGCAATCATCACTGCGTGGGGTTCGGTGTACCCTTCCACGCGGTCGGTTTCCAGCGCCAGCTTCAGCAGACGGTCGCCAGCCTGGCGCTCCGCCTCTGTGAAGATCATCGGCGCCTGTTGTGCTTGCATTTATCCATCTCCTTGTTCGTGTTCCCGAATTGGGGCGGGTGAGTCAAGAGCGCCAACTTTGTAGGCGATACCGCAGCTAAAAATCAAGCTGCGGCGAATTTTCTTATTCTTCGCGCGGATTGCCAGCAACGCTCATTTGGGTACAATCACGAAAAGTTCACAGTTCGCAGTTCACGGTTCACAGCCTTTCTTTCTGAAAACTGGAAATTGACGGCTGGGATTTGGATAACTGTGAACTGCGAACCGTGAATCGTGAACTGGAGGAAAAATGGAAATTCCGTTGCTGCAAATAGATGCTTTCGCTTCACAGGCTTTCAAAGGGAACCCGGCTGCTGTGTGTTTGCTGGAAGAGGCAAAACCCGCTGACTGGATGCAAAACGTCGGAGCCGAGATGAATCTGGCCGAAACCGCTTTTGTCGTTCCGCGCCAGGAAGAAGGACATTACGATTTGCGCTGGTTCACCCCGGCAATTGAAATTCCGTTATGCGGTCACGCCACATTGGCCAGCGCGCATGCCCTGTGGGAAACAGGCAGGCTGGCCGACACCAAAGAAGCCCGGTTTCACACCATGAGCGGCGAACTGATCTGCCGTCGTGCGGGCAAAATGATCGAAATGGATTTTCCCGCATTGGTTGCCGCGCCGGCAGAATTGCCGCCCGCTGCCATCGAAGCCTTAAGCATTCACCCCAAAAACGTCGTTTGCCATCGCCGCAAAGACGGTTCGGACGGAAACTTTCTGATTGAATTGGAATCCGATTCAGCAGTTCGCCATGTGAAGCCGGATTTCAGTTTGTTGCGCACAGCCGCCAATGCCGGTTTCATCATCACGGCTCAGGGAGGTGCATCCGGGTATGATTTCGTTTCTCGTTACTTTGCCTGTTACGCAGGGATTGACGAAGATCCTGTGACCGGCTCAGCGCATTGCATGCTGACGCCTTATTGGGCAGAAGTTTTGGGCAAAATGGAAATGAGGGCGTACCAGGCTTCGGCGCGCGGCGGCGAAGTTCAAGTTCGACTGGCAGGCGACAGGGTTTTTCTGGCAGGCGAAGCGGTCACGGTGTTGCGCGGCAGTTTGCTTTGCTAAGTTTGTCGGCAAAATCGGGCCGGTCTGTTGCTTTCATTTTCCATTTTCCTGAATTACTGTGAAGTAGCTTTCGGGTAATGACAAATGAAAAATGACCGTTGATATATGGCAAATAAAGAAGACGAATCAGCGCGGTAATTAGGTAATCACCTTAACCATGAGGATCACCCCACAGATTCGCGCGGCCACCCTAGCCGACGCAGAAACGCTGGCTGAATTGGCGGCACGAACGTTTTACGATGCTTTCGCCGATATGAACACGGCAGAAAACATGAAGGCTTATATGTCCAAAGCCTTCTCCGTCGAACAAGTGACTGCTGAACTCAGCGACCCGCTTGCCAAGTTTCTGCTGGCTGAAATCGAAGGCGCAATTGTTGGTTACGCAAAATTGCTGCCCGGCAAAATTCCTGCCTGTGTTACCGGCCCGAACCCCATCGAACTGGTCCGGCTTTACGTTGATAAAAATTGCCTGGGTGCAGGCGTCGGCAATGATTTGATGCAGGCCAGTCTGGACGAAGCGCGCAGCCTTGGCCATCGCGCCATTTACCTCGGCGTTTGGGAACACAATCATCGAGCGCAATCGTTTTACTTTCGCTGGAACTTCCGCGTCGTCGGCAGCCACATTTTTCAAATGGGCACGGACGCTCAGATGGACTGGCTGATGGAACGCGAACTGTAAATCAGTACCGCGATGCGGTAGCGAGCGGCATGAATAAAATGAACTCTTTTTACTTTCCTATCCTGATGACCATCAGCGGCGGAGTGCTTTATCACGTGGGGCAAAAAGCGATTCCGCAAACGGTTCATCCGTTTGCGGCGGTTATCATCGCTTACGCCGTTGGCATTCTGCTTTGCACCGCTGGACTGTTTTTCGATCCTTCCGGGCGTTCATTTCTGGCTTCGGTCAAAGATGCGAACTGGGCTGTCATCGCCGTGGGCGTCGGCGCCGTGGTGATCGAAGTTGGCTTTCTGCTGGCGTATCGCGCCGGATGGAATATCAATTCAGCATCCGTAGTTTGCAATATTTCCGTCGCCTTGCTGCTGATCCCCATTGGCTTGCTGGCGTTTCGGGAACATTTGTCGCTTCGTCAAGCGGCTGGCATTGGCTGTTGCCTGATTGGTTTGTATCTGCTTTCCAGGAAATAACCTGAGAGCGCAGGCGTCCCGCCTGCAGTGATTAACGCTGCGAAGCATCCGATTTCTTTTTCAATGAACTTACATCAGGGAATAACCTGGGAGCGCAGGCGTCCCGCCTGCAGTGATTAACGCTGCGAATCATCCAATTTCTTTTTCAATGAACTTACATCAGGAAATAAACTGGGAGCGCAGGCGTCCCGCCTGCAGTGATTAACGCTGCGAAGCATCCGATTTCTTTT
>CAYLJQ010000035.1:13503-21041 GCA_964383955.1 uncultured Heliomicrobium sp.
TCAATGAACTTACATCTTGCCGTTTGGTTGTTGCTTTGTTTGATCTGGGGTTCGACATGGATTTTTATCAAACTTGGATTGGATGATTGGCCGCCCTTCACATTTGCCGCAATGCGGTTTCTGCTGGGAGCGGCAATTCTGTGGCTGATCGTTCTGTTTCGGGGCGATTCGCTGCCCCGCGCTCGCCGCGATTGGTTATTGATTGCTGGACTGGGCGTGGCCACATTTTCCGTCAATTACGGGTTGGTTTTCTGGGGAGAAAATCGAATTTCGTCGGGATTAACCGCCGTGTTGCAAGCAGTGATACCAGCGTTCGGGCTGTTGCTGGCGCATTACCTGTTGCCGAACGAACGCATCACCGCCGCCAAGCTGGCTGGCGTTGCGCTGGGCGTAGCGGGAGTCGGCGTGATTTTTGCCGACCAGATGAACATCGCCGGACCATCCGCTTTGTGGGGATGCGCGGCAATCATCGTCAGCGCATTCGTCGTGGCGTATTCCAACATCCTGGTGAAACTTCACAGCAGCCATTTGCAAGTTGCTCCGCTGGTTGCCGGGCAAATGACCTTTGGCTTTATTCCGCTGCTGATTGTCGGTTGGATAGTCGAAGGCAGCCCGTTTCAATTGCACTGGACGCCGCAAGCTGCCGGTTCGCTGGTTTACCTGGCTGTGATTGGTTCCGTCATTGCCTTTCTGCTGTATTACTGGCTGGTCAAAAAAATTGACGTGACCAAAACCATGCTGATTTCGCTGGTGACGCCCGTTGTAGCGTTGTTGATCGGCTGGCTGGTTCGCGGCGAAGCATTAAGCTGGCGGCTGGCGCTGGGCAGCGCAGCGATCCTGTCAGGCATTGGAATGATTGTGCTGAAACGCGCAAAAACTGCATGACGATTTCGCAAGTCACAACTGAAACCGAACTGAACGAAGTCCGCGCGCTATTTGCTGAATATGCCGCTTCGCTTGGCGTTGACCTAAGCTTTCAGCACTTCGACGAAGAGCTGGCCGGATTGCCGGGCGATTACGCTCCGCCAGACGGTTGTTTGCTGCTGGCGACGGAAGCAGGGGTTGCCGCCGGTTGCATCGCGTTGCGGAAGCTGGAACCGGGCATTTGTGAAATGAAACGGCTGTATGTTCGCCCGCGATTTCGTGGGTTGAATCTGGGCCGAAAGCTTGCCGAAGCGATTATTGCCGAAGCGCGTAGCTTGGGTTACGAGCGAATGCGGCTGGATACGTTGCCGACGATGAAGGGCGCACAAGCGCTGTATCAATCATTGGGCTTTCGGGAAATTCCCGCTTATCGCCACAACCCTATTGTCGGAACGTCTTTTCTTGAACTGGTTTTGTAAAGTCGAATGCACACAGAGGTGAAATGAAGATGCTTAGAAAATTGTTCGTCGTGTTTTTCCCACTCCTGCTGTTGGTTTCCGTCCGGGCGCAAAGCCCGGAATTTGCGCCCGGCGCAAAGTACGACGCGAAAATTCCTTCGCTGAAACAGGTCACCGGCTACGATTTTGCCGAGCGTGTCACGCCGCCCGAAGAAATTATTCGTTACCTGAAAGCCCTGCACGAAGCCGCGCCGGATCGCACCAAGCTGGTCAAATACGCCGAAACCTGGGAAAAACGCGAATTATGGGCATTGGTTGTCGCTTCGCCGGAACGCATTCGGCAGCTTGATCAAATCAAAGCCGGGTTGAAGCAATTGGCGAATCCGACGGCTTCAACCGATGTGGCAAGATTGGCGCGCGAACTGCCGGTGGTCGTCGTGCTGACGCACGGAGTTCACGGCAACGAAATCTCTTCTGGCGAAGCGGCGCTGGCAGAAAGTTATCACTTGCTGGCCGTGCAAGGGGACGCGAACGTTGACCTGATTCGCCGCGAAGCCATTGTCGTCATTGATCCGATGCAGAATCCCGATGGCCGCGCGCGCTTTGTCTTTCAAAACCTGCTGGGGCAGGCGATGACGCCGGACGCGGAACCTGCCGCCGCCGAACACGACGAACCGTGGCCAGGCGGGCGCAGCAATCATTACCTGTTTGATTTGAACCGCGACTGGTTTGCGCAAAACCATCCCGAATCGCAAGGCCGCGTGAAGCTGTTGCTGGAATGGTCGCCGCAGGTTGTCGTTGACCTGCACGAAATGGGCGGCGATTCGACCTATTACTTTCCGCCTGCGGCTGAACCTCCCAATCCGCATATGACCAAAACGCAGGCTGACTGGCTGGCAATTTTCGGACAAGCGAACGCGGCGCGGTTTGACGAACGCGGCTTCGGCTATTTCAACCGCGAAGTCTTCGATGCGTTCTATCCCGGGTACGGCGTGTCGTGGCCGACGGCGCAGGGAGCCATCGGGATGACGTTTGAAAAAGGCTCGGCGCGCGGGCTTGTGCTTCGCCGGTCGAACGAAACGCTGCTGACGTATCGCGACGGAGCCGTCGAACACTTCACCGCTGCGATTTCAACGGCGGCGACTGCGGCGCGCAACCGCGAAAAGATGCTGCGCGATTACGCAGAGTTTCGCCGCAATGCCGGAGCAGGCGCGACCAAAGCGTATTTGTTGCCGCCGGGAACTGACGCCGGACAGACTCTGCGATTAGTGAAAATGCTGCTCGCCAATGGCGTGACGGTTCAGCGAGCGGACGAGGCGATCAATTTCAATGGGCGGACTTTGCCAGCCGGAACGTTCATTGTGCCGTTGCCGCAACCTGCGGGCGCGCTGGTTCGTAACCTGCTCGATCCGCAAGCGCCGATGAACGAAGAGTTCATCAAACGCCAGGAAGAGCGACGTAAACGCCGCCAGCCTGATCAGATTTACGACACCACGGCCTGGAATCAGCCGCTGCTTTACGACGTGGAATGTTTGGCAGCGACAAACGCCATCACCGCAAAAGCTTCGCCGGTCAGCGCCGATTTGCTGAAAGCTTCTGCCGCCACAACTTTGCCAGCCGCAGTTGTCGGTTACGCACTGCCGTGGGGAGCGACTTCGGCTGCCGCTACCATCGAAGCTTTGCAAAGCGGTTTGCGCGTGCGCTTTCTGGCTGCGTCGTTCACAGTTGGCGGCAGGAAGTTTGAACGCGGCACGGCGTTCTTTCGCATTTCGGAAAATGGCGCGGATTTGAAAACCAAGCTGGCCGCGATTGCCAGCAAGCATGGAGCTGAGATCATCAAACTGGACAGTGCCTTTGTCAGCGAAGGCGCATCGCTGGGCAGCAATCAGGTCGTCACGTTGAAAACGCCAAAAGTTTTGTTGGCCTGGGATTCGCCGACCAGCAGCTTGTCTGCGGGCTGGGCGCGCTTTGTGATCGAGCGCCGATACGGCCAGTCGGTGACGGCGGTCAGAACTGCTTCGCTTGGCCGGGTTGATATGCGCCGGTATGACGTTTTGATTTTGCCGAGCGGAAACTATTCCGCCGCGCTTGGCGGTGAAGGATTGCGGCGAATCAAAGATTGGGTTTCGGCGGGAGGAACGTTGATCACGCTTGGCGAAGCTTCACGCTGGGCTGCGCGGGAAAGCACTGCATTGCTGGAAACGCGGACGGAATTACGCGACGGCAGCCCCGACAGCGATCAGCCTGCCGCCCGCTCCGCAGCCGCCAAACCGGCAGATTACGATCAAGCGATTCAGCCCACACGCGAACAGCCGGAACTGATTCCCGGCGCGATTCTGCGCGTGAAGCTGGATGAAGATCATTGGATGAGTTCCGGAACGGACGGCGAGATTCAGGTTCTGGTCGAAGGCACGCGCGTGTTTTCGCCAATCAAGCTAGACCGTGGCCGCAACGTCGGCGTTTACGCGAAGAAAGATAACTTGGTCGCCAGCGGCTTTGCGTGGCCGGATTCGCTGAATCTGATTCAGCAAAAGGCGTTTTTGATCTATCAACCGATGGGCCAAGGCCACATCATCGCTTTTGCCGAAGACCCGAACTATCGCGCTTATGCGGAAGCGACGGAGTTTCTGTTCATCAATGCTGTATTGCTTGGCGCGGCGTATTGACCCGCCGCGCCAAGCCTGTCAGGTGGATATTAGCCGATCTGGCGCGGGCCGCGCGGTGTGATGCCCTGACGCAGCCGTGGTTCTCGCTTGAAAACTTCTAGAACCGGTCCCCATGCGCCCTGCGATGCAAACGGCACGTATTCAAATCGGCGTTGTGTTGCCGGTTCGCGAATCACTTTCGTGTAATCAATTCCCATCGCCGAATAAATCGTCGCCGCGATGTCTTCGTTGACCACAGCGCGATTCTGCGACCAGCCTGGGTCCACGATTGCGCCGCCGATGTCGTTGGTTTTGCCGATGACGGTTCCGCCGCGCGTGCCGCCCCCGGCCAAAACAGCGAAATGCTGGAAGTAATGGTCGCGTCCGTTTTGAGCGTTCAAGCTTGCTCCCGGAACTCCAATCGTTCGCCCGAATTCACCCATAGCCACAATCAGTGTTTCATCCAGCAGGGTTCCTCCCCACTCGCCCGGCATGGCAGAAAGGTCGGTCAGCAATGCCGACAAGCCCTGATCGAACACGGCAGCCGGTTGGCGAATGGTTGCGTATATGTTGGCGTGGTTATCCCAGCCATCCTGATTGACCTGGATGAAGCGAGTGCCCAGATTGGAACTTAGAATGTTGCGCGCCAAGGCCAACGACAGGCCGAACGTTGAGCCGCCGTATCGTCCGGCATCATCCCTGCGGTAAGCGAAAACTTCGTTGATCTGCGGGTTGTACATCAGGTCATGCGCCTGCTGGTAAAACCCATCCAGGTCGGCCACTTCTTCGCCCAAGGGAGAATCCGTTCGCAGGTTGCCATCCAAATCCATCAAGATCTGGAATCTGCTCTCAAACCCGGTTTTCCCCGCCGGATGAAGCGCGCCGGGCAGTCCTTTGCTGATGGCTGGCAACGACAACGCTGTGTATTTGGATTGCAAAAAGCCTGAGCCAGTAAGAAGACCTTCGTTTAAGGCCATAAACCCGGGCAGTATCTGCTGCGGAGTGCGCTCGGATTCCAATTCCAGGGAAACAATACTGCCAATGTGAGGCGCGGTGCGGCCATCAATGGACGTCGGATTGCGGGAAATCTGCGTCCAGATTTGTTGCAGGTTATGCACCAGCGCTGGCGCGCGCAGGCTGCGAATGATGGTCAGCTTGTTCAGGTGGTCGGTCATGTTGGGCATTAAGCCGCGCGGAAACAAAATGCCGTTATAGCTGGTCGGGTTGAAATCGTTTGGCAACCAGTCGCCGACTTTTAAGTCAAACGTGTCAATGTGGCTGGGCGCGCCTTGCATCTGTATGAAGATGACGTTGCGCGCTTTGCCGACCAGTTGAGCGCCTGTGCCCTGCGTTTGCGTGCTGCCTGCCAATGCTGTTGACGCAAGGAAGGAACCGGCGATTCCAGTGCCTGCGAGTTTGAAAAAGGCGCGGCGTCCCAGATGCGGCCCCCACAAAGCGGAATTGGCCGGGCGCAGTGGTTTACAAATTTCGCAGGAATGATTGGGATGAAGATGTTTATCCATAAATAGCCTCGTTTTTGTTTTTAGCCACGTTTGTCCGGCTTAGTAATTGAACAAAAAGTCCACTTTGTTCAGCAGCACCCATTGAATGTTTTCGGTCGCTGTTCGCTTGCCCAGAGAAGTGAAGTACGGAAGCAATTTGTCTTTTTCAGCCTGACTGGGTGTGCGGGAAAGCGTGTTCAGATAAAGCTGGGTGACGATCTGTTCGTTTGAAAGTGTCGTGTCGGCTAGCAACCGCCGGACAGTCGAGGGCGTGTCCGGAAAGCCCGGAACACGAAAAATCTCATCAATCTGCCGAGTGCGGTTAAACACAAATTCGTCATTCATCATGTTCAATGATTGAAGAATGGAGTGTTCGTTTGAACGAGGCTTCAAATCACGATCACCGCGCAAATAGGTGTTGAGAAAAGCGCGCGCATCATCGTTCAGCCGCGGTTCCTGCGGTTCAGGCAGTTGAACTGCCCACCGCACATCCCGAAGCTTTTTGCGGTCATCATCCAGCAACCGATAACCGACGATCAGCGTATCGGTCGTTTTGCCGGGTTCACGAACCAAGCTGACGGGAGGCAAATTGGTCGCCATGATAATTGAATCGTGCAACTCTTCTGACTTCAGACGGCGGATAAATTTGCGCGCGTAATAGGGCACATAATCAACGCGCCATTGGCCCGGATAGCTGGAAGAAAGCTGATAGGCGCTGGATTTGACGATCAGGCCAATGATGTTGCGCAAGTTGAAATTGTTCTTGCTGAATTCCGCACCCAAAGCCTGAAGCAATTCAGGATTGGAGGGCTGCAATTTCCAGCCATTCGGCAGTTGCGCTGCCGGATCAAGCCGCGCCAGATCGAAATTATTCGACGGCGAAACCAGCGCTTCGACCATCAACTCTTCCCAAATGTAATTCACTGCCGCGCGAGCAAATTGCGGATCGGTAGTAAGGTGGCGAGCCATAGCCTGACGCCGGTCTTCACCCGGATTTACGCTCCCACCGTTGAACATATACTTCGGCTCGACGATAAATTTGCCATTGATGGGTGTGCGCGACTGGCGGTTGCCATAATCCGTATCAAGTCCATATTCGCCACGCGTCTGTTCCGAAACGTTGTAGGGAGAAAATGCCGTCGGGCTGTTTTGAAACATGCGGGCAAAGAACGCTGCCATTCCATACGCGTCGGCTCTGGTAGCTTTGGAACCCCACAAATTGATGGCGTCCAGATGGCCCGCACCGTCGTGGCAGTACAGGCAATCCATGGAACCCAGGCCCAGAAACGTTGTCGCCGTCAGCACAGATTGCCCATCGTAAGTGTCCTGTTGCGGCCCGGAAGACACACGTCCGCCAATTAGGAAATTGATCGAACCGTTTACAAAGCTATCGCCTTTGGCAGTGATCATTTCCGTGGCCATCTGGGCGTAGCTTTTGTTACTGGCAAGGGAATCTTTGATGTAATTGTAAAAGGCTTCGCGCCCAGCGACGTTACGGCGAACATTGGATGCCGCGGAAGTATTCCTGAAAAGATCGCCGTAAAACAGCGTCCACTTGTCCACAAACTCCGGCGAAGCAAGTATTTGATCGGCCAGCTTGCTCCGCTTTTGAGGGTCTTTGTTGCTGACAAAGGCTGTGACTACGTCCGCTGAAGGAATGCGTCCGGTCAGATCAATATGAATCCGGCGCACAAATTCCTCGTCGGTGCTTAGCGGAGCCGACAAAACGCCGTCCGCTTCCATTTTGCCAAACAAAATGTCGTCAATCAGATTTTGGCGCGGAACATCATGAGCATCTCGGAGCGGCGATTCTACGGCTTTGCCCAACCTGTCGCTGAAGGTTTCCGTCACCGTGGAAATTGAGGCCCGATGGCGCGCCTGCGCTCCCAGAAGCTCGTTCGGTGATTTCAAATAACCACAATCCGTGCGACCCAGGGAAGGTTTTTGTGTTTGGCTGGATTCGTTCGCAAAAGCCGCCAGGGTTGTGGTCATCCATTCTGTCCGGCTGACCAGAACGCCCAGCGTCACCAGAACAAAAGCCAGAACGATGATTCGTTTGATGAAGGTTA
>CAYLJQ010000036.1:0-20890 GCA_964383955.1 uncultured Heliomicrobium sp.
TTACACCCGCGTGAAGCATTTTTCTACCAAAGACGATTTCTGGTTGGTGCGGCTGGCGATGGTCAAAAGCGGCGTGCGCGCGATGGACGCGATTCAGGAGTTTTTGGCCAGCGACGCAGGCGGCAAAACAAAAGTGGATCAGTTCGTCGTCGCCGGAGGTTCCAAGCGCGGCTGGACGACCTGGCTGGTTGGCACAGTGGACAAACGCGTCGTGGCGATTATGCCGCTGGTGATTGACGCGCTGAATTCCGAAGCGATTACGCGGCATCATTTTGAAGCGTACGGATTCTTTTCTCCCTCGCTGAACGATTACGTTAACCACGGACTGTTTCCGCACAAAATCGGCACGCCGGAATACAAAGCGGTGCTGGACATCGAGGACCCGTACAACTATCGCCACCGAGCCAGCCTGAAAATGCCGAAATTTATGATCAACGCGGCGGGCGATCAGTTTTTCCTGCCGGACAATTCGCAGTTTTATTACAGCGATTTGCCGGAAGAAAAACACATACGCTACGTGCCAAACGCCAAACACGATCTGGCGGGTTCCGACGCCACGGAAAGCATGATCGCGTTTTATCAATCCATCTTGAGCGGCAAACCGCGTCCGCGCTTTTCGTGGGTGAAGCAGAAAGATGGCTCGCTGGTTGTGAAGCCGATTGAGAAACCTTCGCAGGTGAATTTGTGGCAAGCGACAAATCCGAATACGCGCGATTTCAGGCTGGATTTGATCGGCAAGGCTTACACCAGCACGCCAATTCAAGCTGAGAAAAACGGCTCGTACGTTGGCCGCGTCGTCAAACCGGAAAAAGGCTACACCGCATTTTTTGTGGAGATGGTGTATGACTCCGGCGGGAAATATCCGTTCAAGTTCACGACTGAAGTCAGCGTTGTGCCGGACGTATTACCGTTTAAGTTTGAAGACGCAGCGAAAAAGTACGCCAAACCTGCGCACTAAATCACAACAGGCAATAATGAGACGGTATGGGGAAAAACCACAGATGGACACAGATTCACTCAGATAAACACAGATCATCCTCCCAAATCCGATCTGTATTCATCCGTGCTGATCCGTGTCCATCTGTGATTCGCTTTATTTCTGCACCATCCTTTGTCGTTCCGAAGCTACTTGGCCAAAAACATTCCGGTAAAGCTGCCGTTAGTGTTGTTGCCTTCGATGGTGTTGTTGCTGCGTGAGAGAATCTGCCCGCCGGTTGAGCCTGCAACGCCGGTTGTGTTGCCCACGATGGTCGAGTTCGACACGCGCACGACTGCGCCGGAAGAAACGCTTATGACCCCGGTCGCACCGTTGGTGAGTTCACAGGCTTCCACATCAACCTGGATCGAACCTCCAGTGTTGGCAAGGGCTCTGACGCCAACACCAGCGCGGTTAAAGAGCGAGGCGCGAATCACTGCTTTCAACGTATTCTGACCGATCGGACCAGTGGATATATCAACGCCCCCAGCGCTCAGCACTGAAAATCTGCAATCTTCCACCACAACCAAAGTTTGGGAACGAACTGCTGCGCCATCGGTATTCGGGGCCACATTGATTCCTTTTTCCATAAACTGGAAAACGCAGTTTTTGAACTGGTATGTGCCACCGCCATTTACAAACACACCGAGCTTGAAGCGTGTGAACGTGCAATCTTCTGCCAGTAGTTTGATCCCAGCGGCGCGTATTGCATCCTGCGTCACGCCTTGTCCGTCGAAGATCAGGTTGCGCAAAGTGAGAACATGGCATTCACCTGCCGAGCTACAGAACGATGGGCCGTAGTTAAAATTGAAGATTGTGCCGAACGTGACGGCGGAACTGAACACGGCGGCTACACCTGGCGCGGCTGCGATGGTTACATCTTTGGTGATGTTGACCGAATTGTCATAATCGCCCGAATCAGCAATAAAAACCTGTCCTGCGACTTGCACCTGTGTCAGCGCGAAGTTGACGGTGCGGCACGGCTGGGCAGAAGTGCAGTTTCCGCCATCAGCTCCGTTACGTGCAGAGACGAAAACCTGAGGCGATTGCGCGAATGCATTGATGGATGCGCAGCCGGCAAACACTACAAAAAACAAAAATGACGACACGATATGACGCGATTTGACCATGACGTTACGACCTCCTGCATTGAGTTGGTAGGCTGGGAGAAAAGTTATGATTTGGGGGAGTAAAAGAGCAAAATTGGAAAGCGAACCCGATGGATCAAGCAGCAGGGCATACCATGGCTCTGATCTCATCGGCCTCCGTCGTCAGTGATTGAAGACGGTGAGTTGGAGGGATCAATCGCAGGAATGAATCAATCTGCGCCTTCAGCTTTTCCAGGAGCAGGGGGTTAACCTTTTGTTCGATCCTGCTTTCAATGGCTCCGTCAATGAATTCTGTAATCCCTAGCGTTATTCCCGTCACCCACCATGGCCAGCGCAGGTTGTTCGAGTAGCTGCGGAAGGTTACCACTGGCGAGTGATTTACCGCGCTGACGCCGATCACCATATCCACATCCAGATCGGGATCGAAGAAATTGGGAACGGCCACTTTCAAACGCAGCTTCACGGCAATGCCATTCCGGTCAATTTCGATATTTGCGGGCGAACGCTGGCTCAGAGGGCTTCCAGCCAAATTGGCTTCGATCAGGCTGCGCACCATCTGCCGTACAGTCTCTTCGTCCACGGATTGGATAAAACATTGACTGATGTCTACCCCTACGGTGACTGAGGCGATTGTTCGTTGAACGGTGAGCATTTTGCCGATCAGGTGATAGGTCGTAGAAGTTGCAGGTTCAACGCTTCTCGTCCCGGTTTTTTGAACCGGCGAGTTGTTGAGAAATAAATTCACCGAACAGCCACCCGGCGAGGTGACTTTCCAGGTCAGCGTGGATGCATGGCCAGGACGAACAGTCGCTGGCGACGCGGTAAAAGTGGCGGTCATATCGCCCAAGCATTCGACGGCTTTTTCAATCATTTCTTTGGTTGGCGGCATGAGAGTTCTCCTTTTCGTTTAGAAGTGGGGGGAAGTTTTAATGAGTGTGCTGACGCACCGACATTCGTTGAGCAACAGTTTGCTCTGCTTTTTGCCTTCATTCATAGAAGCGAGAAACAAGGTCAAAACCACTAACAGGAAAGATTATTTTTTGGCGAAGGATTGTCCGGCAGGAGAGTCGAGGTGAAATGCCAAACCGCGCCAGCGAATTGCTGACGCGGTTTGATTGGAGAATGAGTTATTGCCGTTAACTTTGCGATTTACGGCGCAAAATATCCCGACACGTCAATAATTAGGTCGGTTGTCGCAGACGAAAAGATTTTGAACCTTCCATCCGAAACTCCCAATCCAACAGTGAAGTGCCGATTGAACACCTGTCCCAGGCGATAGTTTGACGCCGCAGCCAATGGCCGCACGGCAGCATCGCTAGGCCAAAAAGTCAGGAATCCGTTGCTGACCTGATTGATGACCGTCGCGTTTCCAACGATGGCGAGCGCAGTATTGGCGATGGTTACGCCGTCGCAGGTTCCCCGTACCGGCTGCAAATTTTCTGTGCCGCCGGTCATTGGCAAGCTGCTGTGCGTGGTGCAGCCCGTGAAGCCTGGACGCGTTTCCAGTAAACGAACTGGTTTCGGCAGCGGGTTGAACAGCAGCCCTTGTCCGTTCGAATCATTCAATTGCGTGCTGTAATAACCGAGCACATCAATGACCAGATCAGTCGTTGCGGCGGTGAAAATATTGAATTCACCGCTTGGCGATAGGCCGACGGTGAAGGGAGCATTCATGTTGGTGCCCGCCTGGAAATTCGAACTGGCGGCCAGCGGCTGCGTTGCGTCCGCTGGAAACAGCGTCAGAAAGCCGTTGCTTTGCGAATTGACTGTCGTCGCATTGCCAACCAAAGCCTGCGCTCCTGCCGGAATCGTCACGCCGTCGCAGAGAGTCTGGCCAAGCTGCGAAGTCGTGGAATTCGCTTGAAGCTGCGCGCCCTGGTTAAAACATGCGGCTTGCCCGAATCGCGTATCCATTAACCGAACGGGTTTCGGCAGCGGATGGAAGTACAAGCCGCCTGCCGCCGGAGGCGCGTAATATCCTGTGATGTCCACGACTACGTCTGTATTTGTGGTGACGAAGATTTTGAACGCTCCATCGCCTGCGCCAAGTCCGACCGTGAAGACATTGTTCAACACCTGATTCGCGGCGAAGTTGGAATTGGCGACGTTAGGTTGTGCCGCGTCGCTGGGATATAGCGTCAAAAAGCCGCCGCCAGATTGAACTGTGGTGATGTTTCCGGTCAGCGCTTTTGCGTTTGCCGGAATCGTCAACCCGTCGCAAATCCTGTTTGCAGCGGTCAGCGTCAGAGAGGTTCCGCCCGTGATTTTTGCTCCTGGATTATCACAGCCTGGCTGCCCGGCTCTTGTCTCCAGCAAACGAACCGGATGGGCCAGCGGATAGAACTGCAACGGTCCTCCGCCAATGCTGACGGAGTAGTTGCGTGATCCGGGGCAACCGTTAAACGCCGTCGCCACAATCGCAAAGTCGAAGATTCCTGGTGTCGTCGGCGTTCCGGAAAGCACGCCGCTTGAGTTTAACGTCAACCCGGGAGGCAGCGTGCCTGTGCTGCTCCACGTCGGTGAAGCGCCTGCGCCTGATTGCGAGAACGCTTGTGAATACGGAGTTCCAACAGTGCCATTCGCCGCAGTTGCCGGGTTCACAGTGATCGGGCTGCAGACAATCAGCGTGTAGGTTTTTGTTCCTGTACAGCCATTCGAATCTGTAGATCGAACAGTGAAATTGGCCGGAGTAGTTGTGGTTGGCGTGCCGGACAGCAGGCCGCTGGATGAAAGTGTGATGCCCGCTGGCGGTGAACCGCCAACCAGACTGTATGTATATGCCGCTGTTCCCCCCGTAGTTGTTAATTGCTGGCTGTAAAGCGTATTGACCAGCGCGCGCGGCAATGGCTCCGGTCCCAGGGTGAAAGGTTGGCAGACAATGACTGAAAAGAAATAACGCTTTTCACCCAAACAACCATTGCTGGCCGTAAACCGCGCTGAGAAATTGTAATTGCCAGCAGCCGTGGTCGTTCCGGAAAGCAAGCCTGTTGTTGGATTTAGCGACAAGCCGGCTGGCAACGCACCATCAACCACGCTCCAGGTGCCCGATGCTGCGCCGCCGGTTCGCGTCAATTGCTGACTGTACGAAACTCCGGACAAGGCGTTGGGAATATCATCCGGTGTGATTGCGATGACTGGGCAGCCTGTACATCCTGTCAGCCCTGTGACGCTGAAGAAATAATCCAGCGACGTTGGGCTGCCAGCGGTATTGACCCGGCTTTGCACCACGACGAAAGATCGCTTGCCCGGGACGATGAAGGAAAAACTTCGGCTTTGATTGCTGTTGCCCGCATCGCCAAGATAATTCAACTGCACGTTAAAGGGGCTGAACCGATCAAGATATGCGGCAGTCAGAATCTGATTGGCCGCGCCAGCCGTGGTGTTGACTGTCACGCAGACGGACGAAGTCGAAGGATTGAGAAAGGTGTAGGCGTCGTATTGGAATTGAGTGCCCGCGTCTTCCACGCTGGGGACAGGTTTCGCTGGATTGCAAACTGAAGCCGTCGAATTGCGAAACAGCCGTCCGGTTTGACTATCAATAGAGGCTGGCCATTGATTGCTGCCGCTGCCAACCGTTCCGACGATGATTGACGGCGGGCAGAAACTGCAGGTTGGAATGCCTAATACCCGGAAGCTGTACCCCAGCGAAGGTGGATTGGCAGCATTGTTGACGCGGCTTTGCACCACGACGAAGGAATGATTTCCCGGCACGGTGAATGAAAACGCGCGCGTTCGGTCGCTGTTGCCCGCGTCGCCCAGATAATTTGTCTGCACATTGGCCGGATTGAAGCTTTGGTCGTAAGCGGCGGTCAGAATCTGGTTGTTCGCGCCCGCCTCGGTAATCACCGTGACGCAAATTGCCGACGCCGAGGTGTTCTGAAATGTAAAAGCGTCATATTTGAACTGAATTCCAGGATCAGTCAGGTTTGGAGTCGCTTTCTGAGTGCCGCACGTAGATTCGATGGAATCGCGGAACAGACGCCCAGTCTGATTGCCGGTAGTAAATGGATGATCCGTGCTGCCGCTGCCGATTGTTCCGTCAATGGTCGCGGGCGGGCAAGCCTGAGGCGCAGCCGATTCTGGCTCGACAGAGGTCGCCGCCTTGGCAGGAGAAAGTAGCGTGAAGGGTGTTGCGTTCTGTTTGAAGCTAATTGCGCTTCCGATGAGGCATACGAAAAGTGAGGTGAACAAAATTCGTTGAAGCATTCCAGTCATTTTCATTAGAAGTCCTCCTTACGACTTACAGGCAAGTTTTCTGCAGGGGGATTGCGGAGATAACTTTGGGTGACGCGGAGGACGATACTCGTCATCACGAATTCAGGTATTTAGCTGGGTTTGAATTTTTCGTGAAAAAGATGTGAAAGCAGGCTGGAAATAAGATTTGCCGGAGCGCTGGGTTTGGGCGAAGCGTTCCGGCAAATGATAGTAAAGAGAAGGTGTTGGCGTTTCTAAAAGGGGGCCGCGAAATAGCCTTCGCGGACGCGGATCACCATCGCAGGCATTTCCGCTGCTTGTTTAATGCGAACTTTGATCTTTCGCCATTGGCCGTTGCGATCTTGGTTGGTGGGCGTGTAACCCAGACTGTATTGGTGGCGCAATTCCAGTGCGACGCGCGAAGTTGCCTCTTCCAGTTCGGCTTCCGTCGAAATGAAAAACGCTTGTCCGCCGGTCAACTGCGCCAAATCTTGCAGAATCATTTGTCCGCGCTGTTGATCGCGTAACTCAGCCTTGTCGCTTGACCCTGGGCGAGTAATGCCAATCGCATACAGTTGCACATCGGCTTCTTTTAACCGCTGACGCACCTGCGCCAGCGAATAGCGCGAAGCATTGTCCTGTCCGTCGGAAATCAACAGCAGCGCCCGTCGCCGATGCCGGCCCTGTAATACTTTTTCAATTCCCAGGTAAATCGCGTCGTACAGCGCCGTATCTCCCTGCGCTTTTACGAAACTCAACCGCCGGCTTGCGCTTTCGCCATCGCTGGATTCTGCCAGCAAATTGGCCTGCCGGTTGAAACCGATGACAAAAAAATCGTCGTCGTTGTGGCTGGTTTCGACAAAACGTTTGAGTGATTGCCGGGCAGAATCCAGTTTTCGCTGCATGCTGCCGGAAAGATCGAACACCACGCCGACGCTGACAGGCGAATCAGCCGCGCTGTAATGTTCAATGGTTTGTTTGACCTTGTCCTCGAAAATTTCAATGTCCTGCGGCGAAAGTCCTTCGACCGCTCGTCCCTGCCGGTCCATAACCGTCAATGTGAACGAAACAAGTTCTGTTCTTTCGCGGATGGTGAATTTTTTGTCGTCGAGGAAGGAGTTCAGTTGCGGGTTATTGGTGGAAGCCTTTTGTTCTTTATGCTGCCCGGAAGCGAAAACACTGCCTCCGAACAGCAAGCTACATACGGCCAGCGTGCTGACGCAATAGGTGCTCTTTTTCATGCATGGACTCCAGTGGACTCTTTTCGAGTCTCTTTTACTTCTATTTTGGTGCTTAGTTTTTATCTGCTCTGCTAACTGCAAAATTAGCATAACCCCGAATACTTCTCTGGGAAACTACCGGGTTACACTTTAATCTTCGGATTGAAATGCAGCGCGGCAAAGACGTTGCACTTTCTGTGCCGATCTCAGGGGAGGAATCCGGTCCAGTCACGCAAACTGATCGAGTATAATTCGCGCTCACTCCGCGACACTGATTTCACTTCAAAGCGAGTTTTGGGATGCAAGTTGCAATTGTCGGTGCCGGTCCCGCCGGTTCACATCTGGCTCATCAACTAAGACAGGATGGCGCTGAAGTTCTGTTGTTTGACGCGCGTCCGGCCTGGGAAAAACCCTGCGGCGGAGGCGTCACGTCAAAAGCGCTGCGTGAATTTGCGTTTCTGCGCGATGGCCAATCACCAAAACAGATGATTTCCAGTTTGCGGCTGATTTCGGCTCAGGGCCGCAATCTGACCGTTGCTCCCAGCCACGAATTTGCCATTTACTCGCGCAGGGAATTGGCCGAGATGATGCGGCAAAGAGCCATTGACGCGGGCGCACAGCTTCACGTGGCGCGCGTGGAAAAGACCAATTTCAGTCAGGGGCATTGGCAATTGGAAACTTCGGCGGGCGAATTCACGGCGGATTTTCTGGTCGGAGCCGATGGAGCCAGCAGCGTTATTCGCCGCCGGGTCGGCGTCAAATTCGAAGCGAAAGATTTTGCCTACGCGCTAGGCTGGAACGTGAAAGCTGCTCAGCCGCCAACACGTGTTGACGTGAAATACCTGGACGATGCCAGCGGCTATTTGTGGTTGTTCCCGCGCCACGATCATATTTCTTACGGCATTGCCAGTGGCTATCAGGAAGTGACGCCCGCCTGGCTGAAAGAAAAATTACTGGCTTACATCGAAACCGAAGACCCCGCGGCGGCGCAGGAAATCCGAAGCTCTAAAGGGAAAGCGACAGCCAACACCAGTTTTTACGCAGCGATTTTGCCTGCGCTGGACGTTTCGACCTGGGACAGTTTGCAGGCTTGCGATGCGGCGAAGGCCTGGGCGTTGATTGGCGACGCGGCGGGTTTTGTTGATCCGCTGACGGGCGAGGGCATTTATTACGCAATCAAATCAGCCGATTTGCTTGCTGGAGCAATGAAAACGCGCGTTGCCGATTTTGATCCGATGTGGCGCGCTGAATTCGGAGCAGAACTGCGTCGCGCTTCGGAACTTTCGGACCGGTTTTATTACGGGAACTTTGCCGGCGCGCGCCTGACCGAACGCATGGTGCAATTGGCCAAACGGCATCGCGGCGTGCGCGAAGTCTTGCGCGATTTGGTGGCTGGCGATCAAGGCTATGTGGATTTGAAGCCACGGCTGATACGAAGCCTGGTTTCTGTGTTTTGATAAGCGGACAGTGTATGGAAAAGAGGTTTCAATTGCCGCGAACGTCATCCCGGTAAAGCTTCCGCCTGAAATTTCTGTTGAGACAATTTGCGACAACGCGACCATGCATTCCTTCACCTGCTTGAACTTATGTCCCTGGCCAACAATTTGCTATACCGAAAATGTCAGCTTGTGCAGCGGCAAAATTAACTCACAAGGAGAGAAGTCCGGATGAAGATCAGTACGCGGTTGATTCTGCACTTGACCGTGGCCGTGAGCGCAGTTTTGATCGTTGCCAGTTTGATGCTGTTGCGGCAGCGGGAACGAAGTTTGAAAAGTTCGGCGGAAGACGAAGTCCGCGCTCATGCCGTCACATTACGAATTGCATTGGAAGAAAATTACACCGCCAATCACGTGCTGGACGCCCAACGGCTGATCAATCGTTTGCGAGAGAATGCGGGCATTCACAGCGTGCTGCTTTTTGATTTGGCCGGGAATATTGAACTGGCGTCTCACCCAAACACGGGCGAAGAAATTCGTTATTTGAAAGAAGCGCGCCAGGTCATTTCGACAGGCGAAAAGATCGAAATTGAACGCGTGCTGGGCGGTGAAGACGTGTTTTCCATCATCATGCCGTTGAAGGTAAATAATCAGGCGGTGGGCGCGCTGGAAATTGCTCAATCCATTTCCTTTGTTCAGGAAGCCATTGCGCAAATGCGGCGGGAAATCCTGCTAATGGTGTTGCTGCTTGGCGTGACAATCTTCCTGGTGGTTCTGGTGGCAACGCAATACAGCTTGAAAGCGCCCATTCAGGAACTGCTGGGCGGCGCGGTGGCAATGGGGCGCGGCGAACTGTCGCATCGCGTAAACGTGCCGCTTGGCGGCGGGGAACTGGCAGAGCTGGCGGAAAACTTCAATCGCATGGCGGAAAACCTGGTCAAGCAGCGGCGTCAGGCTGAGCGGGAAGCAGAGGAACGACTGGCATTGGAACGCAAGCTTCGCCACAGTGAACGGCTGGCAGCGGTTGGACACCTGGCCGCAGGGGTTGCTCACGAATTGGGCGCGCCGTTGCAAGTGATTGACGGTCGCGCCAAGCAGTTGGCCAATCATCCGGCGACCCCTGCGGAACCGCATCAGCGCAATCTGGCGATTATCCGCAACCAAACAGAACGCATCACGAACATTGTGCGCAATCTGTTGAATCTTTCGCGGACCTACGAGCTTCGCCGCCGATTGGTCATATTGTCCAGGCTGATGGCGGAGACAATTGAACTGATGGAACCGAAAGCTGAACTGGCAGGCGTAAGGATTGAAAAACACTGTGCCGAGTTTTGCAGGGCAGAGGCTGATCCGAATCTGTTGCAGCAGGCGGTTCTAAACATTCTGGCCAACGCGATTCAGGCCATGCCGGAAGGCGGTCGGCTGCGGATTGATTGTCTGGAAGCGATTCGCAACGAAAAAACATTTGCCGCAATTCGGTTTGCCGATACCGGGACGGGAATTCCGCCGGAGCATCTGGGGAATATTTTCAATCCCTTTTTCACCACGAAAGAAGTCGGGCACGGGACCGGTTTGGGCTTGGCAGTTTCCAGCCGCATTGTGGAAGAGCACGGTGGTTGGATCGAAGCTCAAAATAATCCTGAGGGCGGCGCAACGTTCACGGTCTTTTTGCCCGCTGCTGCAAATTCAGGCCCCGGCACGATAGATGAAGAAAAGTGAGGTTTCTACATTGAAAGAGCGAATTTTGATTGTTGAAGATGAAGCCGACCTGCGCGATCTGTTGCAGGATGATCTGGAAGCCAATGGCTACGAAACCGCCGTCGCGATTGATGGCCGCGCAGCGCTGACGCGTTTGGAGCGTGAACAGGAAATCATTGACCTGGTGCTGACAGACGTGCGCATGCCAGGCGTAAAGGGAGATGAGTTGTTGTCGTGGATGCGGCTCACGCGCCCGGAAGCTCCCGTGATTGTGATGACGGCGTTTGGTTCCGTGGAACAAGCGGTGGAAATGGTCAAGGCCGGAGCCTATCAATACCTGACCAAGCCCTTCCAGACTGACGAACTGTTGCGCGTGGTGGAACCAGCCTTGGCCGAAAGCGCTCCGCAACGTGAACAGGCACGGCTGCGGCGCCAATTGCCAAAAACTCCAGCACGGATCATCGGGGCTTCGCGTCCCATGCAGGAGCTTTTCAAGATGATTTCCCGCACCGCCCGCGGCACCAGCACGGTTTTGATTACGGGAGAATCCGGCACTGGCAAAGAATTGGTCGCGCGTTCAATTCACGAAATGTCGGAACGCAAAGGCGATTTTGTTCCGGTCAATTGCGCGGCGATTCCGACCGAACTAATCGAATCGGAACTGTTTGGCCATACTGGGCAGGCGTTTACCGGCGCCAAGCAGGCGCGCGCGGGATTGTTCGAAGCTGCCGATGGAGGAACGATTTTTCTGGATGAAGTCGGCGAACTGCCGCTGGCAATGCAGCCCAAACTGTTGCGGGTTTTGCAGGAAGGCACTGTGCGCCGCGTCGGCGCAGACCAGGAAAAAAACGTCAATGTTCGTGTTGTTGCCGCCACCAATCGAGACCTGGAAGCGGAAATCCGCGCGGGACGTTTTCGCGAAGATTTGTACTGGCGATTGAATGTCATCCACCTGGATATTCCGCCGCTGCGCCAGCGCCCGTTCGACATTCCATTGCTGGTGGAACATTTCCTGAATAAAGCTGGCGAAGCCGCAGGCAGGATGACGCTCAGTGTCACGCCGGAAGCCCTGGCGATGTTGACGGCCTATTCCTGGCCGGGCAATGCGCGCGAACTGGAAAATGCCATTGAGCGCGCCGTCGCTTTGGCCGAAGGCGCAAATCTGACGCCGGAGGATTTACCCGACCGCGTTCGCAATGGCGGCCAGACCATTCAACTACTGGCGCAAGCGCACAAGCAACGTATGACGTTGCGTGAATTGGAACGTGAATACATTCTGGAAACTTTGCGGCTGGTCAACAACAACAAATCCCGGGCGGCGGAATTGCTGGGGTGCGACCGGCGCACGCTTCATCGCAAGCTGGACGAATATCGCGCCGAAGATCCTGATTTTGAACTTTGATCAAACTGAGTTTTGTCAGTTTCCTGCCTCAGCCTGAAATTTGTCTCACATCGCCTCAGTGATGCGACAATTTGTCCCTTTGAATTTTCAGCCAAACCCACAACTTACGTTCGTGAGCTAGAAAAATCAGCGACTTACATCCTGGCATAGCCATTGCCAAAAGCTGTGTGGCCAAAGTTTTCAAATGGCCAAAAATCTATAACACAGCGATTTACGGGCGTAACTTTCACGAGGAGAAAATATTATGGAAAAGCTTGTACGCGGCATTCATGAATTTCAGGCCACACACTTTAACGAGCACCAGGAATTATTTGCGAAGCTCTCAAAAGGGCAGGAACCGGAAACGCTGATGATTACCTGCTCTGATTCGCGAATTGTGCCGGACCTGCTGACGCAGACGCTGCCGGGCGAGTTATTCGTTATCCGCAACGCAGGCAACATCGTTCCGCCTTACGGCGCAGCCAATGGCGGAGAAGGGGCAACCATTGAATTTGCCGTGGCGGCGTTGAAAGTCAGCCACATCGTTGTCATGGGGCATTCGCATTGCGGCGCAATGAAGGGCTTGTTGCATCCCGAAGGGCTGACGCAATTGCCGCTTGTGGCCGGATGGTTAAAACACGCCGAAGCGACTCGCCGTGTGGTGGCGGAATGTTATGAAGACGTCAGCGATGAAGATCTGCTCAACGCCACAATCAAGGAAAACGTGCTGATGCAGTTGGAAAATATACGGACCTATCCGGCTGTCGCAGCCCGATTGGCAAAGGGAAATTTGACGTTGCACGCCTGGGTTTATCACATCGAAAGCGGACAGATTCTTGCTTATGATCCGGAAATTTCCAGATTTGCTCCAATCGGCTTTGATGAGGTCAAGCCGGCAGTTACGCAAAAGATGAAGATCGTTCCCGATCAAACCATGACGCAACGTGCGGCCGCTTAACCGAATAAGTTCGCCCGCCTCAGATGCGGGCTTCGCTACCTGAAAAGGAAATGAGTATGAATCAATTGCAAACTTCCTCGAGAACCTGGGGTGGAGAGAATTTTGCCAAAGATTTTCTCGCCTCCGTTGTCGTGTTTCTTGTCGCGTTGCCTTTATGCATGGGCATTGCCATTGCGTCGGGCGTGCCGCCCGCGCTGGGGCTGATTACAGGAATCGTCGGCGGTCTGGTCGTGGGCTTTATCGCGGGCAGCCCACTTCAAGTCAGCGGTCCGGCAGCGGGATTGACCGTGCTGGTGTGGGAAATGATTCAGCAGCACGGCATCGGCATGCTTGGCGCGGTGGTCCTGCTGGCGGGGATGCTGCAAATACTGATGGGCGTTTTGAGAATGGGCCAATGGTTCCGCGCGATTTCGCCCGCAGTGATTCAGGGAATGCTGGCGGGAATTGGCGTGCTGATCATCGCGTCGCAAGTTCATGTAATGGTGGACGACGGGCCGAAAGGCAGCGGGCTGACCAATCTGCTTTCAATTCCCGAAGCGATTTACAAAGGAATAATGCCGGTTGACGGTTCATCGCACCACATCGCTGCCGCGATTGGGTTGATCACGATTGTTCTGATTTTTGCCTGGGGCTACGTGCCGAAAAAATTGCAGATCGTTCCGGCTCCGCTGGTGGCGATTGTCATCGTCACAATTGGAGCCATGATCGTTGGCGCTCCTGTCAAGTACGTCAATGTGCCCAGCAATCTGGCCAGCGTGACCAGTTTTCCGACAACGGAAGCGCTGAACAATTTGCTGAACCTGTCTGTGCTGGGTTCGGCGGTCGCATTGTGTTTTATCGCCAGCGCCGAAACGCTGTTGTGCGCCACTGCGGTTGATCGCATGCACAACGGAGATCGAACTCAGTACAACAAGGAACTGTTTGCTCAAGGTGTAGGAAATTCCATCTGCGGTTTACTTGGCGCATTGCCAATGACGGGCGTGATTGTTCGCAGCAGCGCGAATGTCAATGCCGGCGGCAAAACACGCGCTTCGGCGATTTTGCATGGGGTGTGGATTCTGGGCTTGGTGGTGCTGGCGCCGTTTATCCTGAACAAAATTCCGACGACGGCGCTGGCGGCAATTTTGGTTTACACAGGCTTCAAATTGCTGACGCCGAAAGCCGTGCGCGAACTGAAACCGTTTGGCTGGCAGGAAGTCGCAATTTATTTCGCCACTTTGACAGGCATCGTTGTCACCAATCTGCTGGTCGGTGTGTTGATTGGATTGGGATTGGCGCTGCTGAAACTGCTTTACACTTTCACCCACCTGGAAGTTCGCATGCATACCGAATCTGAAACCGGTGAAACAACGGTAACACTGATCGGCGCGGCGACCTTTGTGCGGTTGCCAAAATTGGCAGCAGCGTTGGAATCGGTTCCTTCTGGAACCCCAGCCCGCCTGAATATCGAACGTCTGCATTACATTGATCACGCTTGTTTGGATTTGATCTCTAATTGGCGCAAACAGCACATTTCGCGCGATGGACAAGCTTTGGTTTCCTGGGAAGAACTGCAACAGCGCAGCCAGAATAAAGGAACGTCGGCAGTCGCTGCCAAACCTTCGCTGGTTGCTCTAAACGCGTCTGGCGATTAGCGCAAAAGCTTTTCTCGTGAGCCATAGCGGTTGAGGAGCCCGACATATTGCCGTGAGGGTTCCTCAACCATAAGGAGAACAATGAAAATACTGATTGGTGTTGATGATTCGAGGTTTTCTCAGGTGGCCGTGGAATCGGTGGCTAGACGTTTATGGACCGCCGGCACTGAGATCAAGGTGGTTTCCGCCGTGGAACCGCCTTTTATCACTGAAGCGGAAAATCAGGGCCTGAACGGCAATTATTATGAAATCGCGCGCCGCGCAATAGATCGCGCCATCGCAACGTTGCGCGCCAGTGACAATCATTTTGAACTGACAGGAGACATCGTTGAAGGTGCTGCCAAAAAGGTGATTTTGGATGAAGCGGAAAGCTGGGGAGCGGATTTGATTGTCGTCGGTTCCCACGGGCGACGCGGGCTGGATCGCTTTTTGCTCGGATCGGTTTCTCAGGCGGTGGCATTGCACGCTAACTGTTCCGTGGAAATTGTTCGCGCTCCTCAAACAAAGCTCCCTGGCGGCAAACAGGGTGAAATTTGATGGTTATATTGAATGATTCCGCCGCGCGTTCGTTGGGGGTGTGCGGTGGAACCCAGGCGGGAAGACGAGTCGTTTACCCATGTTGGCAGAACGGACGACTGCCAGACTTGTTATCCTGACCTGAAAATGAAAAGGGAGCCTTAAGGCTCCCTTTTCATTTTCCCGTGTGGACGGTTTTAGAAACCGCCGTCCATTCCGCCACCCGGAGGCATTGCCGGAGCTTTCTTCTCTTCGGGAATTTCCGAGATCAGAGCTTCGGTCGTCAGCATCAGGGCTGCGATGGAAGACGCGTTCTGCAACGCGGTGCGCGAAACTTTCGCCGGATCAATGACGCCCGCTTTGACCAGGTCTTCAAAGACTTCGGTCGCAGCGTTGAAGCCAAAGTTCACGCCTTTTTCGCTCTTGATTCGTTCGACAATCACTGCGCCTTCGCGACCGGCGTTTTCAGCGATCTTGCGAAGCGGCTCTTCCAAAGCGCGTTTGACGATGTTGACGCCGATCTGCTCGTCTTCATCTTCAAGTTTCAAGCTGTCCAAAGCCTTCGCCGCGCGAACCAATGTTACGCCGCCGCCCGGAACGATGCCTTCTTCAACCGCCGCGCGAGTCGCGTGCATGGCGTCTTCAACGCGAGCTTTCTTTTCTTTCAGCTCGGTTTCAGTCGCCGCACCGACTTTGATCACTGCAACGCCGCCGACCAGTTTGGCCAAACGCTCTTGCAGTTTTTCGCGATCGTAATCCGAAGTGGTTTCTTCAACCTGACGACGAATGGTGGCAACGCGACCGGAAATGTCCGAGCCTTTGCCAGAACCTTCAACGATGGTCGTATTGTCTTTGTCCACCGTGACTTTCTTGGCGCGTCCCAGATCTTCCAGCTTGACGTTTTCCAGCTTGATTCCCAGGTCTTCGCTGATGACTTTGCCGCCGGTCAGAATGGCAATGTCTTCCAGCATGGCTTTGCGGCGGTCGCCAAAGCCAGGAGCCTTGACGGCGCAAACATTCAATGTTCCGCGCAGTTTGTTGACGACCAACGTTGCCAGCGCTTCGCCTTCAATGTCCTCGGCGATAATCAGCAACGGTTTGCCCATTTTGGCGACTTGCTCCAGCAGCGGCAGCAGGTCTTTCATCGAACTGATCTTCTTTTCGTTCAGCAGGATCATCGCGTTGTCCAGTGACGCTTCCATGCGTTCCGGATCGGTGACGAAGTACGGCGACAGGTAGCCGCGATCAAACTGCATACCTTCAACGACTTCCAGCAGAGTTTCCAGCGAACGGGATTCTTCAACAGTGATGACGCCGTCTTTGCCGACCTTCTTCATTGCTTCAGCAATAATGCCGCCGATCGTTGCGTCGCCGTTGGCGGAAATCGTGCCGACCTGTGCAATCGAATCTTCGCTGACTTTTTTGGCCATGTTGCTGATCGCTTGGACGGCAACTTCGACGGCTCTTTCGATACCGCGCTTCAGCGCCATCGGGTTGGCGCCAGCGGCAACGGTTTTAACGCCTTCTTTGAAAATTGCGCGCGCTAGAACGGTTGCGGTCGTGGTCCCGTCACCGGCAACGTCCGAAGTCTTCGACGCAACTTCGCGAACCATTTGAGCGCCCATGTTTTCCAGCGCGTCTTTCAGTTCGATTTCCTTGGCGACGGTCACGCCGTCCTTGGTGATGGTCGGTGAACCGAATTTCTTGTCAATGACGACGTTGCGGCCTTTCGGGCCAAGCGTAATTGCAACTGCATCGGCGAGCTGATTAACGCCACGCAGAATCGCCTGACGGGAATTTTCGCCGTGAATAACTTGTTTTGCCATAAGTTGTTCCTCCTATTAAATCTCCGATAAATGATGCTTATTTGGCGCCTTTGCCTTTTGCTGCGCCTTCGATCACGCCCAGGACATCGTCCTCGCGCAAAATCAGATATTCTTCGCCATCCAGTTTGATTTCCGTGCCGGCGTATTTGCCAAACAGAACTTTGTCACCAGCTTTGATGTCAATCGCGATGCGGGTTCCGTTGTCCAGCAACTTACCGTTGCCGACGGCGATGACTTCGCCTTCTTGTGGTTTTTCTTTCGCAGTATCGGGGATGTAAAGCCCTCCACGCATCTGCTCTTGATCTTCCACACGTCGCACGATGATGCGGTCGTTAAGCGGACGAATTGATGTTGCCATTGGAAAAACTCCTTTCAGATTGGTTAATTATTTGATTCGTAGGTTAAATTTCAGGCTTTCCCGCTTCGAAGTTGTGAAACTTGAGTGCTGTGCGCTCAAATAATGTGCAGCAATCATCTTAGATTTTGTAGCACTCTTCGAAAGCGAGTGCAGAGTATATGAAGGCGACTGGTAACTGTCAATTACCAGATTGCTTCCGGGCAAATCTTTATCGAGTCTGTGAAGGGAAATAAGGATGTCGCGACAGGGATTGGATGGAATTTTCGCTTAGGGCTGAGTTGAGGAGGATCGAACGGAGGCTTTGCGTTTGCGGGGGGTGACGACTGACGGATCGCTGGTCAGTCGGGTTTTGGGGCGGCGCAAAATAATGGTTTCTGTCGGGGAAACCATTTCGTAGCCAATGCCGCGCCAGACGATGCGTTTGGTCCAGGCAGAAGCAAGCACGTTATACAGATAAAGAACCGAAACTATCGGACCCAGCAAAACATAGGCCCACCAGGTTTTTTGCAGGCTTTTCTGCCAACTTTTTTGCCAGCTTTTATGCAAGATGTTCTGCCGGTCTTTAGGTGTGCCAGGATGATTGGCCGTCATCAACTGAGTTGCGACGACAGCGCGAATCCAGCCCGTGGTTGCGCCAAGCAAGAAAATTCCTGTCAGCAAAGCTGCCAGCACAAAGCTGAGCTTTCCGAAAAAGGATGCTGCAATCAGCCAGGCCAATCCGCCCCAAAACGTCAGGTTATATAAGATGTGCGAAATCGCGGCCATCTGCCAAACACGAGGCGAGTAAACGCGTGTGATGCGCATTTGCCGCGTGCTGAATTCCAGCAAATTGGCCAGATTCGCATCTGTGTACGAGGCTACCAGACACTGCGGGATAAATTTTATGCGTTGACTGGCCTGATGGATCACCGCGCTTAACGCATAATCATCGCTGAGCGCACCCTGCCAAATTTGTTTGATATGAAGCCGGTCGAAATTCTCACGGCGAATTGCTGTCGAACCGCCCCAGGCAAATGAGGAACGCTCACCGAGCAGGGATAATGCGCTGGCATTCCAAACCGACAACAGCCGCGAAGCCAGACCTGATCCGCCAACGGTTGCAGGAAGATACCAGCGAAAACCGGTTGTCGCTCCGATCCGTTTATCGCCCAGCGGCGCGACAAGTTCCGACAGCCAGTGTCGGCTTACGCGCGCGTCGGAATCGGCAAAAACCAGCACTTCCGCGCGCCGGTCAATCGAATTCAGCATGTCAATTGCCGCCAGTAGATTGTGAACCTTTTGGCCGCAAGCTTTGGCTTCATTGGCCACAATCAGCCAGGCAGGTCTGCGGCTGTAGCTTTTGATTAAGCCGGACAGCACTCCATAAGCCGGATCTCGTTCATTTTCAGTAACAAAGATAATTTCGTAGTCTCGGTATTCCTGGGCAAAAAGCGCACGTATGTTTTCTTCAAAATCGTGCTCTAAACCTTTGCAAGGGACAATGACGACGGCTTTGGGCTGATAGCGGGCCAAGCGAGGGCGGTTGTAGCGCAGTGCATAGCGGGCAAACCGCAATGCGGCGGCGAACGACAGCAAACTTTGTAGAAAAAGAATAACGCCTAGAACGATAAAAACCGTTTCCATAACCAAACCGCCAAGCTAGTAAATTATTGATATCGAATCGCAAACGGGGGGATTCGAGAGGGAGGCCATTCTGCTTCAAACAGTAGGAAATTGCCAAACGAATTTCTTACGGAGCGGCAGGGAATTTGTAAAACTTCTACGTTTGAACGCCGCCAGCCAAACCCTGCTTCTGCAATTCCGCCATCTTGCTTTCGATCATTTCCACAATTCTGGCCGGTTTTTCATTTCCCAAGGCCAATCGCTTCGCTTCAAGAATCAAGCTGGCAAAATCCGTCGCCTGATCTCGGAAGCGCGAATCACGGGAAATCAAATCTTCAACAACTCTTCGCTCCCGTTCGCTGCGCGTAACATTTTCGCTTAACCCGGCGGCGACCGCATATTCGACTGGAATCGTCTGGTTGCGAACCATCGCCAGTAAAGGTTTGAATTCCTTCTTGATCTCATCCCGAATGCGGTTCAGTTCCAGCAGTGAATTTTTGAAGCCCAATTGCCCACGCAACGCCAATTCAATGACGGGCGGCAAGGAATCGGATTCGTTCGCATCGTAAGGCGTCAGTTCCTGCCGAAGCTGCACGAACAAGGCTTCGTGAAACTCTTCCGGTGTCGCTTTGCCGTCAACGTCAAAGCCGAAGCGTATGACCGGTCGTTGGTGATAATCCTGAACTAGTTTGGCTGTATGGTGTTTGCCTTCGACTTCGACCAAATACGCCCCACGCTGGTTGGCGTATTCGTCCACGCTGCAAGCTTCCAGCGAGCCTGGGTTGTAAGCCCAGTCGTCAATTTCGAAGTTTTTGTGCGTATGTCCGAGCGCCAGGTAGTCAATATAAGTTTTCAATTCGTTCAACTTGGCGACAGGCAGCGGCGGACTGGGATGATTGACATGGCCTTCGATGTCGGTGTGCAACATCATGACGTTAAACCGGTCGGAGGCATGATGGTCGCGCAACAGGTCAACAAGTGCCGTCAGCGATTGCGTAACGGTTGAGCCGTACCAGATAGAGCCAAAAATTCTGACGTCGCCAATATCAATGAAAGAGCCTCGCCCCAGATCTTCGTTCCAAGCCTCCATTCGCACGGAGCCTTCTTCATAAACGGGTTCAAGCAGCTTGAGGTAGCCCCAACGGGACAGGCTGCGCAGCCAACTAAAGCTGGTCCCGACTTCGTGCGAATCGTGATTGCCTTCGATGACGACCACCGGGATTCCAGCGTCGCGCAATCGAGTCAAACAAAACATTGCCTGATTCATTGCCTGCGGTTCGACTTTGCGAGCGTCAAAAAAATCGCCAGCAATCAGTACGAAAGACACCTGTTCTGCCAGCGCATACCGTTCGATGCAATCCCGCCAGGCGTGAAAAAAATCCTGTGCGCGCTCTTCCGATTTGTAGCGGCGAATGCCCAGATGAATGTCGGCAATGTGTAAAAACTTGATCATAAATCAGAAAACGCCGACATCACTGTCGGCTGGACTTTATTGGATTTCCGGCTTGCTCAGGATGATGGTTTCGCGAAAGGTCGAATATGTCGGGCGGCCGTTCAATTTTGCCGGGTTGAAGCGGTATTGCCGGAACGCCTCAATCGCTTTTGGGTTCAAGGCAGAGTCCGGAGAATCAAGCACTCGCACGTTGGAAACGGTGCCTTCGGGAGTAACGATGCATTGCAACGTGATTGAGCCTGTCAGCCGTGAACCGGGTGGGAATTTCAACGGCGCTCGATTGAGGATCGTGGGAATAATGAAAGTGTCACTTTCGCCAAGCTCGATTTTAGAGCCGTATTGATCTGTGGGCCGCGAAATATCCGAAGGTTTGTTTTGCAAACTCCGAGCGGTTTGAACTGTCGGCGTGATTGTCACCAACAACGCGCGCTTTTCCGGAACTGTTTCGACGCCGTTTGGGCCTTTGAATTCCTTGACGCCAAATCCGCCGCGCTCGCCGCGCAGCAGGACGGTTTCGTAACTTCCGACG
>CAYLJQ010000037.1:0-20674 GCA_964383955.1 uncultured Heliomicrobium sp.
CTTCTATCCAGTGATAAATTTTGCGGCGGCTGCATTGGCACAACGTGGCTGCGCGTTCGGCGGTGATCAAACCAACTTTGCCTTTGCATCGGTCACAGCAAGATGGTTCCAAGGATTCATCGCGCCGAATTTTTTGATTTGCAGAAGGCCCGCACTGAATTTGAGTTTCTTTGATTGGCATCAACATTTCAGCTTCCGTTGGGTAAAGGTTGCGCTTCACTGTCATGCTTCTTGGGGGCGCAACACGTGCTTTGATTTCTCTTCTACTCGCTTAACCGCGCTTTCGGGCTGAAATCCCTCACACCCCGGCGATTATTTTGAAAACGTTGCCGGACATTAAAGCCGCTTCTGGAAAGAGAGGGATTTGCTGCCAATCTACTGGCGGTGATCGAAGCGCCTGTGATATACAGCGCCCGCGTTTTTCCTCAACTGACTACAATTCGTCAAAGAGCCAAGCAAAACTTTTTAGGAGATCCAGGCGATGGAACTTGGAAAGATCGTTCAGTGCGTGATTCATCCCGGCATCGGCATCGCGCGCGTCGGCAACAGTCCAACTGAATACTTCATCGGGCCTGAAACTCCCACAATGCCGCCGGTGACTTCGGACGGACTTTTCAAAGACGCGCAGGGAAGAATCCGCCGCCAGGTCGCCAAGTTCCGCATTTACGGGTTGGACGCCGATGGCAACGTCGTCAAAGAGCTGACCGCCGACGATGCGGACATCAACTGGACGGTGCATCTGGCCAATAAAAAAGCCGTCTGGTTCGACTTTGAATCTGCACTGGACATTCCCACGGCGCAGCCGACCACACGGCGCAACGCAAAGTTCGCAGGCGATCGGGCAGATTTGTTGATTGATCCGGGACCGCGTTCCGTCGCAGGGAAAAACGCGCAGGCGGCATTTGATACCGGCAAATTTCTGGGCGCGACGGTTCCGCTGGGAGAAATCAGAACCGATGATGTTGGCAATCTGCTGGTGTTTGGCGGCTTCGGCACCTCAGCTTCGCCAACGAACAAACCGATCACGGGCTTCAACAACATCGAATGGTATGACGACGTTTCAGACGGGCCGGTCAGCGCCACAGTCACAATTGGCGACCAGCCAATTCCTGTTACTTCCGCCTGGGTAATCGTCGCTCCGCCGGATTACGCGCCGGGCATCAAATCCGTAGTGACAATGTATGACATCGCGTATCAGGTTGCTGTAGAGCAGCGATGGATTCAACCGCCCGACGAAATTTCCTTCACCGAAAATATCTATCCAATCTTCGAGCGGTTCACGAACTTGCAGTGGGTCAACAACGGCTTCTATCTGGATTTTGGCTGGGGATCGCCCGGGGATTTCCTTTCGCCGGAAAACCTGTCGCGGCTTTCCAGCAATGCGCCGGAATCGAAACCGCTTCGCGAAAAGATTTTCAATTCCTTCCGAAATCCTGATTACAAAGAAACCGAGGCGCACGCGCTGCCGCCATTTTATGGAGACGGCGTCGCAAACATTCCGCTGGATGGGAATCCGCGCAACTGGTTGGCGGTAACGCACGTGCAATACAACTGGCTGCGGCAATGGGCGGCGGGCGAATTCCGACCGGGATTCGATCCGGAACTGGTCAAACCGCGCACGCTGGACGAATTGCCGCTGGCAGATCGTCCGCACGCACTGGACAAAGCCGCGCTGGATTTTTGTTTGGGCGGAGCATTTCATCCGGGCTGCGAAGCGACCTGGCCAATGCGGCATACGTTGTTGTATTCCGGGCCTTTCAGAATCAAACAACTTTCGCCGGATCAATCCAGGCATCAGGGCTTGGTGCTGACGCCGGAAGTCGCTGTTTCCGCAGATGGCCCGATTGACGGCAGTTTGCCCGGCGACCTGACACGCTGGATGGTTTTGCCCTGGCAAGCAGACACGGCAAGCTGCGGCGCGGGGTACGAACCACAGGTCAATCCGTTCTTTCCCACGTTCTGGCCTGCGCGAGTTCCCAATCAAGTGTTGCCCGAAATGCACTACCGCCAAGCGATTGACCCGGAAGCCAGCGAAGTTCAAAAGTTGAAGCAATTCAGTTTGCGGCTGGATTGGCTGCGCGATCTGTTGTACCTGACGCAGACTGGGCCGATTGAAAAGATCAATCAGTTTCTGGCCGATTGGAGCAAAGTCGGCGTCGTCACACGCCAGGAAGTTCCCGCTGGCAATTCGTTGTTGCCGCCGGTTGTTCACGTTGAAATGCAAAACGAGTTAATCGAAAAGCCGGACGGCAGGTTTGCGGAGATTCATCCACTGGAATACCGATGATAGATCGCGTGGCAATCATTGGCGGTGGCCCGGCTGGCGCGGTGGCGGCTTTGGAATTGGCCAAAGCGGGAAAGTCCGTCCTTGTCATTGAACGTGACGTCAGCGAGGTATGGAAAATTGGCGAAGGATTGCCGCCCGCGGCCAAACCGATTTTGCAGCGCCTTGAAGTCTGGGAACAATTTCTTGCTGACAAACATCTGGCTTCGTACGGAAATTGTTCCGCGTGGGGATCAGGCGAATTGGTTGATCACAGTTTTGTGTTCAATCCGCACGGCTGCGGTTGGCATTTGGATCGAAGACGGTTCGATAAAATGTTGCTCGACGCCGCAATCGAAGCCGGAGCCAGTTTAGTTTCAGATATTGCAGTTGATTGTCGGCAAACGAATTCTGGCTGGGTGTTGGATTTGAAAGAGCATCCGCCCATTCTTGCCGATTTTGTGATTGATGCCAGCGGACGCGGCAGTTGGTTTGCTCGACGGGAAGGAGCCAAGCGGATTAACCACGACAATTTGGTTGGCTTGGCTGTATTGTTGAAAACGGAAAAGGAAACTGATCAGGATTCTTTGACGATGGTTGAAGCCGTCGCCGAAGGTTGGTGGTACGGGGCTCTTTTGCCGTGTAAAAAGCTGGCGGCTGTTTTTCTAAGCGATGCCGATTTGGAATTAACGCGCGCGGCGCGAACTGCTGAAGGCTGGAAAATCCTGCTGGATCAAACCTTGTATCTTCGCGAACGAATCGAACGTCATGGCTATCAAATCGAAACGGAACCGAAGATTGTTTCTGCCAACAGTTCGCATTTGGATCTGCCGGCTGGCGAAACCTGGCTGGCCGCAGGCGATGCCGCTGCCGCATTCGATCCGCTTTCTTCGCAAGGAATCATTGCGGCGATGGAATCGGGCATAGCAGCCGCAGAAGCGATTTTGAATGGAAAGCCAGAAGCTTTGAAAAGTTACGCGCAGCGGTTGGAACAGGGTTTCACAGCGTATTTGGCAAACAAAGATTATTACTACGCGCAGGAACGGCGCTGGCCTGATTCGACGTTTTGGCTCAGGCGACAGGCGCGCAACAATTTGATTGGCAGGCGCTTTCAGGCGAAAGCCGTTTACCCAATCAACCCCCACAATCAATAACTCAGGAGACCCAATGACGAATCACGAAAAACTTGATGCTGCTGGAATGATCAACCCCAATCACGATTTTTCCGAGGAAGACAAAAAGGTGCTGGAAACTTTGACGCCCGAAGAAGTCGAGGCTTTAATTTCCGCGCAAAAGAAAGTGAACGCTGCCAAAGATGCCGGGCAGGACATTGCGTTCGGCATCCTTCACTAATTGCCATCACATCATGAAAATAAACCACAGATGAACACGGATGGGCACAGATGAACACAGATCAATCGAGAGATATTGATCTGTGTTTATCTGAGTTGATCGGTGTTCATCTGTGGTTTCGTTGTTTCTTGCACCACGCCTTTGTCGTTCAATTTTGTCACTGCCAACGCCAAATATGAATCGCCCTGTTTCAGCATCAAGCCTGCTTCGACAAACTCATCCAAGGTCCGGCGAATTTCTTCCGCATCGGCCACCCAGCCGGAAACCTTGCTCCACGAATCGGAAAGTTGTTTTAGGGTGCTGACCTGATCGCAAGCCAGATACAAAAACTTCTCTTTGCCCGAAAGCGCAACCAATCGCCGTTTGGCTGCGGGCCGCGAATCCCACAACAACAACCGGTCGCCTTGTTCAATCTGAAACAGATTGCTGGTTTCGTGGCATTGCTGCCAGCGCAAAACTTCTTCGGACAGCGGACGAACGTAACTCGCAACATCGCGCGGCTGGCTGTAATCATAAGTGAAGTAATACGCCAGATTTGCCACGGCTTCCGGCGCAAGCGGATAAACGAAGTTGTACGCCGGAAATGGCGTCAGGTCTTTGAAGCCGAGTTCTTTGTGTTCATTGAAATTCGGGCTGAAACGATCCAGCCGCAAACTGATGGCGAAATTGGGCGGCTGCAAATGCGCAAGCAGCGGAACCAGTTTCGCCAGGCGAAAATATTCTTCGGGCGATTCACCTGGGAATCCCCACAAAATATTCCACTCGGCAATGATGCCGACTTCCTTGCACCATTTCAGAAGCTGAATGTTTTGCAGCGCTTTGACGCCTTTGCGCATGATTTGCAGCACTTCGTCGCTCAGGCTTTCAATGCCGGGTTGGATAATTCTTGCTCCGGCGGCGCGCAGTTGGCGCAGATGTTCTTTTTTCAGGTTGGCTTTGACTTCAAAAAACAGGTCCAGTCCCAGATTGCGCTCGGCCAGTTGCGGCAACAGATCTTTGAAATAAGCCAGGTTCAAAATGTTATCCACGACATAAATCGGATAGCCGGGATATTTCGCCGTTACCTGAACAAATTCATCCAGCGCGCGCTCGGCGGATTTGCTGCGGAAAGCCATCGTTTGCCCATTCAAGCCGCAAAACGTGCAGTGATGTTTGGCTCCCCACCAACAGCCGCGCGCGGTTTCCAGCAACAGGTTCGGCTGCAAGGCTGCCTGAAAAGACGTAGCGCGAAACTGGTCGAAGTAATCGTCGTAATCGGGGTAGGGAAGCGCGTCCATATTTTCAACCGCCGCCGCATCTTTTCGTGGGGGCAGCGTTGAACCGGCAACAGGCAAGCCAACGGCTTGTCGCGAAAACACGCTTGGCAGATCGGCAAATGACTGGCCTTTCAACACTCGTTGCACCAGATCGGGGAAGGCCAAATCCGCTTCACCGGAAACCACTGCATCAACAAACGCAAACTGGCGAATGACTTCATTGCCCATTGCGCCTTCGCAATTGGCTCCGCCGAAGATAATGGTTAGTTCAGGGCAGCGCGCTTTCAGCCGTTTGGCCAGCGACAGCGAAGCCACTTGTTGCAGAAAGACGCTGGTGAAACCGACGATTTTCGGTTGGCAGGCAAGCACCGTTTCCACGCATTCATCCAAAAAGCTTTCCACTTGTTGGCGCGTGCTCAGAATGTCAGCGACCAGATCATCCGAAAACGGGTCTTTGGGCCAGACGTGATTTTCGCTTCGCGCTTTGTCGCGCAGGATGTCTTCGATGTATCGCTCGATGTCGGCTTCGGTTTGATGACCAAACAGCGAATTCGAGAAAATCCATTCGCCAACCAGATCCGTGGTGTCGGTTCCGTAACTGATTCGGGAATACAGCCGCTCGCCGATTCGTTCGGCAAACTGGAAGGTAAAGTAAAAGGTTTTGGTGGAAACGCCATCGCGTGTCAATGCGGATTTCAACAACCCAAGCCCGATAGAGGGCACCTGCAATGGGCCAAACGGCATGCTCACAAAAACGACATCAGCTTCTGTCTGCATCAGGTTCTCCACACCGGTTCACAATTGCTGCGGTTGAATTCGTTGGATCAAAGGCTGGAACCGTTGATCCTGGCGAAGATTTGCAAAATTCGGATCAGATTTCAGTTTCAGCAGCCAGGGGCTGTGCGCTTGAAAAGCTTTTTCCAGCCATTCAAATGCCCGGTCTGCATCGCCAAGGCCCGAATACACTTTGGCAATTTCGTAAGGGCGCACGTTTCCTTTTTGCGCGGCTTGCAACAACAGGTCTAGCATTTTCCGGGCGTCGGCGGTTCTGCCCGAAACGGCGTAAACATGGCCAAGCGCCGCCAGCGTCAGCGGTTCATCGTTGCTGAATTCCCGCGCCTTGGTTAATTCGGCAATTGCCAGATCGTGCATGCCTTTTTGTTCATAGGCGCGTCCCAAATCCAGATACGCGGGCCAGTATTTGGATTCAATCAACAACATCTTTCGGCAAACTTCCACGCATTGGTCGTAGCGTCCCGCGTAAAAGTAGGCGAACTGCAAATCCAGATGAACGCGCAGCGAGTATGGGTCCAGTTGCAGAGCGCGCTGGCCGGCAGCGATGGCGTCGTCAAACCGATCCAGGCCTTGCAGCACCGCGCTTAATCTAGAGTGCGCCTCGGCAAGGTTCGCGTTGAGCGAAATTGCCCGCAACAGTTCTTTTTCCGCGCCCAGCAAATCCCCGTCGAAATATCTGGCTGTGCCCAGCGAGTGATGCGCTTCCGGCAAAAGATCGTCGAGCTTGACGGCACGTTCAGCGCTTTCTTTGGCAAGCTGTGCGTAATCGCTGGAAGCCAGGCCGTTTGCCGCCAGCGTGCCGTAAACATCCGCCAGCCCGGCATAAGCAAGCGCGTAATTTTTGTCGGCTTCGACGGCTTGTTTGTAATGCTCAATCGCTTTTCTAAAGCCGTCAATGGATTGCCGGTTCCATTCAAAACGGCCATTCAGGTACAGACGATACGCTTCGGGATTTTCGGTGAATTGTTTGGCGACCTGTTGCCGTTCCACGCCGGACAGTTGCGACCGCAACTGGTGCGAAACCTGTTGGGAAATGACGGATTGCGCCGCCAGCAAGTCTGTAATCAAGTGCCTGTATTCGTTGCCCCACAACCGGCTGCCGTCGCGCGTGCTGACCAGTTCCACCGAAATGACCAGCGTTTGATCCAGCTTGATGACGCGGCCCGTCAGAATTGCACGCACGTCGAATTTTTCGCCGATTTCCGATGGGTCAACCGAATTTCCTTTTTGCTGGTTTTTGTAGCGGAAAACGGACGTGCGCGACGTTACTTTCAATTGCGGCAATTGAGAAATGTTGTGAATCAGCGTTTCGGTAATGCCGTCGGTGATGTATTCCAGATTTGTGTCATTGGTCTGATTGTCCAGCGGCATGATGGCGATTGAATCAATCGTGGCATTGCTGCTCAACAACCAATAGCCGCCAGCCGCCAGCGCGAAAACGAAAATTGCGGCCAGGACAGCGATCAACAGCCGCCGGTTTTTGGGGACAGCCGCCGCGGGCGTTTCGCCGGACAGCGTTCCTGACGATTTCGAAGACAGCGACCGTTGCGAACCGGATTGACCAGAATTTGATGATCGCGAAACAGCGCCGCTGGTCGCCGATGGCACTGCTGAATTCTCTTCATTGCTGGACGGCGAAACAAATTGTCCCTGGGTGTCGAATTCAAATTCCAACCGGCGCTTTAGCGTTCTCAATTCCAATGACAATTCTTCAGCGGTTTGAAACCGGTCTTTGCGCTCTTTGGCCAGCAATTTGTTGATGATCTGTTCCAGTTCGGGGGACGCATTTTTCAGCGGCAATGGCGGCCGATCCAGGATCGCGACAAAGGTATCCGGCACGGATTGCCCCGGAAACGGCAAATGCCCGGCCAGCATTTCAAACAGGACGACGCCCAAACTCCACAAATCGCTGCGGGCGTCAACTTTCTGGCCGCGCACCTGCTCCGGCGACATATAGTTGACGGTTCCAATGATGGTTCCCGGCAATGTGTCCGTGCTGATGGTGGTAGGCTCGCTTGATTGAGAGCCGGATTGATAAAAGGCCGGTTTGGTAATGGTGGCCAGGCCAAAATCCAGAACCTTCACGAACCCGTCGGGCCGAACCATGATGTTTTCCGGCTTGATGTCGCGGTGAATGAATCCGGCGTTGTGCGCGGAGGCAAGCGCGCTGGTCACTTGCAACGCAATTCCCAGCGCTTCGATGGATTGAAGTGGCGAGCGCCGAACGCGGCGGCGCAAGGTTTCGCCTTCGACAAATTCGCTGGCAATGTAATGAATATTTTCGCGTTGGCCGATGTCGTAAATGGAAACGATGTTGGGATGTGCCGTGGCGCTGGCGGCCTGGGCTTCGCGTACGAATCGTCGAACTCTGACGGAATCGGTGACAAACTCCGCAGGCAACAATTTCAGCGCGACTTTGCGGCCAAGCCGGTTGTCTTCGGCCAAAAAGACTTCGCCCATTCCACCTGCACCGATTTTGGACAAAACCTGATACTGGCCGAATTCTCGCCCAATCAACAGTTCATGAGGCGAGGAAACTTCAAATACCTTTTCAATGGCCAACTCGGCAACGGGGTCGGCAAGGAATGAGCCTGCTTGTTCATTGCTCCACAGCAGTTGTTCCACTTCCTGCCGCAACACTTCGTTGCCGCCGCAGGCCTGGGACAGAAACTCCGCGCGACGTTCCGGCGCAAGTTCCGAAGCGGCGTGGTAAATGTCGCTAATTTTCCGATAAAGCTCCGGCGTCATAATGTGGGGAAGAGAACGTCGAATTATCAGTCAAGAATTCAGTTGGATTGTTTCGGGCTTTAACTCAATTCGCGAAACAGCCAGGCGCGCGCAAGGTTCCAATCGCGTTCGACTGTTGCGTGCGAAACTCCAAGCGCCAATGCGGTTTCTTCGATGGTCAGGCCGGCAAAAAAACGCATTTCAATAATCTGGCTGTGACGCGGCTCCAGTTCCGCCAATCTGTCCAATGCCTGATCCAGCGCCAGCAGATCCAGATTATGTGCTTGCCCAACGCGATCCGCTTCGCTCAAAGATACGGAAAAGTTGCTGCCACCGCGTTTTTCGGCTTGCGCGCGGCGGGCATGATCCACCAGCAACCCGCGCATGATCTTTGCCGCCAGGCCAAAAAACTGCGCGCGGTTTTGCCAGCTCACCTGTTCCTGATTGATTAAGCGCAAATATGCTTCGTGAACCAGAGCAGTTGGCTGCAAAGAATTCTGTGTTGAATGACGCCGCAAATATCCTTTGGCCAATCGCCGCAGCTCGTCATAAACGAGCGGCAATAACTGATCGAACGCAGATTTGTCTCCGTTGCTCCATTTCAGGAGCATTTGAGTGATCTGTTCTGCCACCTTTGGTTCCTTTGTCGTTGAGTTAAATCGAAGATTGCGTGCGCGGTTTGTAGCGAACCGCAGTGTAGCAAAAAGCCCTGATGTCGCAAACTCGCCTAACATTTCCAAAGCGCAGCTTCGTTTATGACAACCAAACGTTTACACTGTGCGCCGTTTTTCCCGCAAAAATTCTTTTCGGATGTGGAGCAAAGCAGATGGATTCAATTACGCAGGGAGTGCTGGGTGCGGCAGCCGCTCAGGCGGTCTTGAAAAAACGGTTGCCGCGCGGCGCTGGATTGATCGGAGCGGTGGGCGGCGTAGTTCCCGATCTGGATGTGTTCATTTATTCATTCAGCGATCCGACCGTTGGCTGGACGTTTCATCGCCATTTTACGCACAGCCTGTTTTTCATTCCGTTTGGCGGATTGCTGGCGGCGCTGCCGTTTCTGTTTATGAAGCGGTATCGCGATGACAAGAAGGCGGTCATTTTGGCCGCCATCATCGGTTATGCCACACATGCGCCGCTGGATATGTTCACCAGCTACGGAACGCAATTGTTTTGGCCGATTTCAAATTACAGAGTCGCGCTGGATTGGATTCCCATTGTTGATCCGCTGTACACCATCCCCTTGTCCATTGGCGTGTTTTTGACCATGAAAACTCTGCAGCCCCGTTGGGCGAGAATTGCGCTCCTGTTCACCGGCTTGTATTTTGCTTTTGGCGCATGGCAGCACCATCGCGGCATGGAAACGCAACGCCAACTGGCAGAAATGCGAGGCCATCAGATTGAACGACCAGCGCGCGTGATGCCTGCTCCGGGGTGGATGTTGATGTGGCGTTCGGTGTACGTCAGCGGCGGCAGGCTTTATGCCGATGGAATTCAATTAAACTGGTTTCGTTCGCCGCGTGCGCTCCCCGGCGCTTCGGCGGACTTGACGAAATTTGACGACCTGCCAGTCAACGTAAAAGACAACGCCGAAGCGCGGCGGCGCTTTGAAATTTTCAGTTGGTTTGCCGATGGATTGATTGCGCCGGTTCCCGGAAATCAAGACGCTTATGGCGACATGCGAATTACCGGCGAAGTCCACAATCTGAGCGCGTTGTGGGGATTGAAAATCAATGCTGCAACGGGTGAAGCGCAACGTTGGAATCCGTCCGGCAATAATGGCCGCGATATAGGAAAGACTTTGCGGACGCTGGTTTTGGGAGACGACGCTTACGAGCCGCTCGACCGGTTGAAGTAATTGAAACTCCGTCAGTACGGAACCCAGAGCGATAGCGACGGGGTTCGTCTTCGGTATTGCGACGTCAAGAGGCAAGCAGACCCAGTCGCTACTGCTCCCTGTACTCTATCGTAGAAGCATTGCAACTTCCGCGAAAACGGCAAACAATCCGCGCAACCAGGTTTTCTAAAACTTCCATCATTCAGGAGCAACGCTTATGAAACGCAGAGAGTTTTTGCAGGCGAGTGCAGCAGGGGTTGCTTTCGCCCCGGCTGTCTTACGTCGAAACTATGTGTACGCCGAAGAGTTCGCGCAAAAGAAATTGCGCGTCGGGTTGATCGGCACAGGCTGGTACGGCAAATCCGACCTGTTCCGGTTGTTGCAGGTTGCGCCGGTCGAAGTCGTTTCGCTGTGCGACGTGGACAAAAAGATGCTAGCCGATTGCGCCGAACAGGTCGCCAGCCGCCAGGAATCGAAAAAGACACCGCGCACGTATGGCGATTACCGCCTGATGCTGAAAGAAAAGGATTTGGATATTTGCTTGATCGCCACGCCGGATCACTGGCACGCGCTGCCAATGATTGCCGCTTGCGAAGCGGGCGCAGACATTTACGTTCAGAAACCCATCAGCGTTGACATTGTTGAAGGTCAAGCCATGCTGGCGGCTGCGCGCAAACACAAACGAGTTGTGCAGGTTGGCACCCAGCGCCGCTCGACGCCGCATTTGATTGATGCCATTGATCAGGTCATCAAACCGGGCAAGTTGGGCAAGATCGGACTGGTGGAAATTTACTGCTACTACCAGATGCGAACCCGCGAAAATCCACCTGACACAGCGCCTCCTGAGAATTTGGATTATGAAATGTGGACTGGCCCAGCGCCGATGCGGCCGTATAACAAACTGGTTCACCCGCGAAGCTGGCGTGCGTTTATGGAATACGGCAACGGGATCATGGGCGATATGTGCATTCACATGCTGGACATGGTTCGCTGGATGCTGAATTTAGGTTGGCCGAAAGAGGTTTCTTCCAGCGGCGGCATTCTGATAGACAAAACCAGCAAGGCAAATATCACCGATACACAAACCGCAACCTTCAGCTTCCCGGAATTTCCTGTGGTTTGGACGCACCGCACGTACGGCCATCCGCCTGATCCCAAATACCCGTGGGGGGCGACGATTTACGGCGAGAAAGGCACGCTCAAAGCCAGTGTGAATAGCTTCGACTACATTCCCATGGACAGGAACGAGCAGCCGATTCACAAAGACGTGAAGATGGAGCTTGAGGAATATCCGATAGACAAGGTCGAAAAGGATTTGGAAAGACACGTTGCGCCCGCGATTCGCGGCCACATGAAGGATTTGCTGCGCTGCATTGAAACGCGAGAAAAGCCTGTGGCTGACATAGAACAAGGCCACATTTCCACGGCAAGCTGCATTCTGGCAAACAACTCATTGAAGCTGGGACGGTCATTGACCTGGGACCCGCAAAAACATCAAGTCGTCGGCGACGCCGAAGCGAATAAGTTGTTGGCGCGCGAATACCGCAAACCCTGGGTACACCCCAAAGCGAGTTGAGAGAAGTAGAAGGATCTGAGCCTTTCACCGCAGAGGCGCAGAGAACGCTGAGGCATCGCAGAGAAAGCATTGAAAATCCCTGCGTCAACTTTGCGCTCTGTGCGCCTCTGCGGTGAAAAAAAGTATTGAGTCGTAAACTCATTCGTATCGAAGCGCTTCAACCGGGTCCAACCTTGAAGCCCGCACAGCCGGATACAAGCCGAAGATCAAACCCACCGCCGCCGAAACGCCAAACGACATCGCAATCGAAGTTCCCGTCACGACCGTATTCCATTCCGCATAAAGCGCCACCAGTCGCGAAGCCGCGAAGCCAAACATAACGCCGATCAATCCGCCGACAAAGCTGATGGTCAGCGCTTCGATCAAAAACTGCTGCCAGATGTCGCGCCGCCGAGCGCCGATGGCCCGGCGAACTCCGATTTCGCGCGTTCGCTCCAGGATGTTGGCCAGCATGATGTTCATAATGCCAATGCCGCCCACCAGCAGCGAAATGCTGGCGATGCAGCTCATGACAATGTTGAAAATGCGCTGGGTGCGCTGGTTTTGTTCCAGCAGTTCGCGTGGAACGACGATGGAATAATCGTCGGCCTGGCCGTGCGTGTTGGCCAAAACCTGGCTGATCAGCACGGCGCTGGATTTCAGCGCATCGGTGTTTTTCAAGCTGACGACAATTTCATCCAGTTCGGATTCAAAGCGTTTTAGCTCAAATTTTTTCAGCGCCGTCGCCAGCGGAATGTAAATGTCGTTGCTGAAATCTTGCAGCTTGACGCCTTCAAATTCGTCTTTGGCCAGATTGTTGTCAGCCAGCACGCCGACAACCGTAAACCACATCTTGTCAATTTTCAGCGTCTGGCCCAGCGGCGAAGCCGTGCCGAACAGTTTCTGTTTGACGCGCGAGCCAATCACGCAGAACTGTTCAAAATCTTTTTGATCGGTTTCGGAAAGAAAACTGCCTTCGGCCAGATCGTACCGCGCCAGCCGGAAATAACTGGGTGTGACGCCAACAACATTGGAGTCATCGCTTTTGCCTTTGAAGGAAAACACCTGAAATGTCTTGACCCGCTTGCGCGCCGAATACGTTTCCAGGTCGGGCGTGACATCGGTGATGGCTTTTACGTCGCGCAACGAAAGACCGATGGAGTTTTCGCGAATCTTTTTCAGGTCTTCGTCTTTCATTTCGCGATCTTTGACGATGACGTTGCGCAATCCCATCGTGTCAATGATCCGCAAACTTTCCTTTTCCGCTCCCGCGCCGATGGAAAGCATGGCGATCACTGCGCCGACGCCAAAGATCATGCCCAGCATGGTCAAAAACGTCCGCAGCTTATGACTGGTCAGATTGCCGACGGCTAAAGCGATTTCGTTCAAATGTCTCATTACTCAGCCCTCGCAGTTTTTTTGGAGTGCTGCGACTTGGCGCAGCTTTGGTGTTCTCAATCAAACGCTCGTTGTAACCGGAAGCTTTTAGCCGCGAAAGAAAAGCGGTGTCGAGTCACCGCACTCCAAAGCTTCGCTTATTTTTCCTTTTTCGCCTCTTCTTTGGTTTCGCGCTTCACGTCCGGGGGATTCAGCGCCAGCACTTGTCCGGCTTGCAGCCCTTCGGTGACGACAACCTGAATCATGTCGCCCTGGCCAAGCTTTACTTTGACGGGTTCAAACTCGCCTGGGCCTTTGACGACGTACACCAGGTAATCAGCTTCTTTTTTGACAACTGCGCTGCGCGGAACCACAACCACCGATTGCATCGAAGTCGCGCTGATTTCGGCTTTCAGTTTGACGCCGGGTTTCATCAGTTCAGCGTCGTTTTTATCCAGCGAGACAACCGTCTGGAAGTATTTGACCGGCGAATCGCGATCAATCGGGCGCGCCAGATTGTCTATGCTTTTGACCTTGCCGGTGAACGTCACGCCGGGAAACGGATCGAGCGAAACGGTTACGGTTTGGTCTTTTTTCAATTCGCCCGCGTCTTTTTCCAGCACGTAGCATTTGGCTTCCATCTTGTCTGGATTAACCAGATTGAACAGCGTTTGACCGATCCAAACCGTGCGACCGGCCTGGATCGAAAACCCGCCGAAAAAGAAATCCGGGTTGGTGTACACAACAATGCCCGAAGCAGGTGACACCAGCTTTAGCGACGTCAGCGCGCGTTCCACCTGACCAATTTTGTTGTTGGCTTGCTGGCGTTCCAGCAACAGGATGGCTTCGTCCAGCGTGTACACCTTGCCTTTCAAGCTCAACCGCGCGTCGGCAAAGACCAGTTTCTTTTCCGTGAACTCTTTGTCCAGTTGGCCTTCGATAATCTGGCGGCGGGAATAAATCTTTTCATCGCGCGGCAAAAACTCGTTGATCTTTTGCAGTTCCAGTTCGGCGATACGCTTGTCTTTGCTGATGTCGGTTTTTTCCGTTCCCGAAGCCAGTTCGCCTTTGGTAATTTTCTGATTGGCGGCTTCCAGGCTGGAACGATATTCCAGCATCTCCAAATCCAGTTCAGCCGGATCGAATTCCACCAGCACATCGCCTTTGTTGACGTGGCGTCCGTCCGCCACAACAGAGGCAATTCGAAGCCGCTGCACCGGCACGAAGGGAACCGCGATGGTCATGGATTCCGAAGATTGCAGTTCCCCGTTGGCGGAAATTCTGATCGTAAAATCGCGAGGCTGCACCGTGACGGTCAGTGGCAGCACTTCAGACGAAGCCGTTGGCCAGGCTCGCCGAGCGGCGTAAATCGCCAGCGAAGCCAGCGCCGTCAACAAAACAGCGACCAATGCGGTGCGTACAAATTTAGGAAGTCGTTTCATAAATCCGGGTACGCAGTGCTTCCAGCCTGCGTGGTTAGGCGGTTCGCCGATTGATTCGGAAAGGGTAACTTGCTGAGATGCGCGCTGGAAGCTGCGCGTACCCAGCGTTTATTTTGCTTTGGCAAAGTCACTGGCGATTTTGTCGCCCGCTTTCAATCCTTCCAAGATGATGATGTCGGTTCCGTTCGATTCGCCAAGTTTGACAGGGCTTTCCCGCCAGCCTTGTTCGGTTTTGAGTTTGACGCGCGAACCTTCCGAAGTTGACCGGACGGCTTTCAGCGGAACCGCCAGGCAGTTTTCCACGGCGCTGGTTTCGATCTTGGTTTTGTTGCTCATGCCCGGACGCATGGTGGCAATGTCCAGTTGATCCAGTTCAATTTGCACATCAATGATTTTGTTTTGAATGTCCCAGGCTTTGGGGCGAACCAGCGTGCCGATTTTTTTCACTGTGCCCGAGTAGCTTTTGCCCTGAAATGCGTCAATCGCGATTTCGGCGCGCTGGCCTTCTTTGATTTTGCCCAGGTCAACTTCGGGCACGAACGCTTCGACAATGATGGTGGTCAGATTGGGGATTTCCAGAATCGTCTGGCCAGACCAGACGTTTTCGCCGACCTGGAATCGCTCGCCGTTCCACTTGGTTTTGTAAATCACGACACCGTCGCGGTCAGCTTTGGACTGAAAGTTTTTCATGCCGTCGTTGATCTGGGCGACTTTGTTTTCGGCGCGGTATTTTTTGCTTTGAATGATCTGGTACGTGGCTTCGCTGGATTTCTTGTGCCATTCAATACGTTCTTTCAAGGCTTCGACTTCGCGCCGCGCCTGTTCCAGCGCCAGGCGATCTTCTTCGACTTTGTTGGGCACGTCGAAATTCGGATCGTTGGTTTGTTTCAGCTTCAGCTTTTCAAAATTGTTTTCTGCCTGGGCCAGCCTGGAAATCAATTCCTGCCGTTCCAGATCAATCTGGGCTTTGGTTTTTTCCAGTTCCTTGTTGGCTTGATCCAGTTCGTTTTGAAACCGCCCCAAATCGTCGCGGACTTTCTGCGCATCGAAGGTGATTAGCGGATCGCCGGTTTTTACCTGCTTGCCTTCGGCGGCCATGTTGACGACCTGGAACTGCCAGTAATTGCCGAATTCCGGCGGCGCGCCAAAATCCTGCGTAGAAGTGGCTTTAAGCACGCCTGTAGCATCCACGCTGAATTTCAAGGTGCGCGGCGTAACAGTGAAATCTTCGCCCGTGGCGGCAACCTTCGGAAACAGCGATTGCCATTTCGACTGCCCGCTCGGCAAAAACAGAAAGTACCCGGCGGCGGCCAGCGCGGCCAGAACGGTGAAGCTGATTGCGATTCTGCGAGTTCGTTTGGGCATGGCTTCTCTCGATCTTTTCTCCCACGAAGTCACACGAAGAAACGCGAAGGAAATCTGAAAAGCTTCGTGAAACTTCGTGTGACTTCGTGGGCGGTCTTATCGGTTCAGAATTCGGTCGCCTTCTTTCAGCGCACCGTTGTTGGCAACGACGTAGTTCATGGCGTCGGCTCCTAGAATGGTAACGGCGATTTGGCGTTGTGCATTTTTGGCGTCGCCGGGTTCGATGCGCGTAACGTTGGCGGTTTCGCCTTCAAACCGGATCGCGGAGCGGGGAACCAGCAATTGATTGTCGGTCTCGTTGATGATGACGGACACCTGCGCCGACATTCCCGGCTTCATAATTTCGGTCGCCGTGCGATCCAGAGAAATCGTCACGCGAAAAATTTTGGCTTTGGACATCCACCCGGCTTTGATGGCGGTTTGGGAAATCTCTTTGACCTGGCCTGTGATCGCGGTGTCCGGGTAGCTGTCCAGCCGGACTTCGCAGCGGCTGCCGACGGAAAGTTTCGGACCGTCCACTTCGTTGACCTGCGCCAGCACTTCCATCTCGGTTAGGTCCGGCAATCGGACAATCGGCCAGCCTCCCCAAACAACATCGCCGACCTGCATTTTGCGGCGTCCTTCCCAGTGTTCGGCGTACAGCACCATGCCGTCTGCCGGTGCTTTGATCCGCATGCCGTCCAGATTGCCTTTGGCGCGGTCAAGCTGAACTTGCAGCTTTTGCTTATCAATCGTTTTGACCTGTAACTCGGCGGCGAACTCTTTCTTTTTCTGTTCAATTTTGGCCAGGTGGTTGTTGTATTCGGTTTTGGCTTTTTCCAGCGCCAGTTGCGCTTCCTGAAATTCGCGGCGGGCTTGGACTTCGGCTGGGATTTTGGCTTTCAGTTTGGCTTGTTCCTGTGTCAGCCACAGCTTGCTCAATTCGACTTCCAAATCGCGCAGGCTGGCTTCGTGCTGCGATTGGGTGCGAACGATTTCGTTTTCAGCGGCAACGATCCGCTCATCGGTGTCTTTGATCTTGGTCAGGATCGTGCCGCTGTCCAGTTCTACGACGCGCTCGCCTGCTTTGATGACCATGCCTTCGGGCGGCATGTATACAATCTTGGCGTCTTCGGAAGTGTTGGAATAAATCGTTTGCGAACGCACGGCGCGCAATTCGCCATCCAGCAGCAAAAATTTCTTGATTCCGCCGCGTCGGACTTCCATTGTCGGCTGATTCGTTGGGCTTGAATCGGAAGAGGCAAAGGCGTTGGTGATTGGGTTCGAGCGAAAACGTGGGATGAACAGCAGAGCCAGCAGCGCCAATAGCAACAGTGAGCCAATGCCAATTACAAGAAATTGGCGAACATGCTCGCGCGGTTTGAAAGCAAGGGCGGTCATAGCTTTCTCCTCCTGAATTGTTGATTGCGACAAAGTTTCTACTGAGACACCGGCTCAAACGTTGAGGATAACATTCAAGTTTCAATTCATTAGTAGTTGGCGAAAAGAGAACGACCGCAAACGCGAGGGCTTGCAGGATTTGTATTTGGGGAAACCAGAAAGGGCGAAGATTTTGACTCAAATCTCCGCCCTTTCTGGTTTTGTTCGTTTGTTATCTATTGGTTAGGGACGAACTGGCGGAGCCGCAGGCATGGTTTCCTTGCTGAAGCGGGGCAGCATTTCGTCGCGCATTGCCAAATGGTACACGGCAGCGGCAAACACGATGGCAGCCTTTTTCACGTCGTCTTCGACGATGCGTTCGTAGGTGTCCATGTTTGTGTGCCAGGTAATGTTGCCGTATTCAATCGGGTCTTGCTGCGCGCCGATTCCCGGCAAACCCGCAGCGTTAAACGAAGTGCTATCGGTTCCACCCAAACCACGGCTGGCGGAAGCACGAACGCCGTAAAACCCAAAATCTTCAAACGGTGCCAGAACAGGTTTCAACACATCGGACACTTCAGGCGGGCCAAAGATGTTCAAACCGCGCGGACGGCCCGTGCCGGAATCAATGTTGAAGTAACCGCCGAATTTGGCGTATTCCGGTTTCGGATTTTCCGCCGTGCCAAAGTGTTCTTTGACGTAGGCTTGCGAACCCAGCAGACCTTGTTCTTCGCCGCCCCACAACGCCACGCGAATGGTACGCCGAGGCGTCACGCCGATGGCTTTCAGAATGCGCGCGGCTTCCATCATGATCGCGCAGCCGATGGCGTTGTCTGTTGCGCCGGTGGCCGAATGCCACGAATCCAGATGGCCACCCAGCATGATGACTTCATCTTTTTTGTCCGTTCCGGGAATTTCGGAAATGGTGTTGTATGAAGTTTTGCCTTCGGGATAAATCTGGTTGACGATGTTGAATTCGGCTTCAATCGCGGTGCCGTCCGCCAGGATGCGCTGCATGCGTCCAAAGTCTTCATTGCTGACAACCACTGCGGGCGGAAACTTGGCTGGATCGAAATTACGGTTGTTGAACGCGCGAACACGGCGCTGTTCCATACGGCCTTCGGCGGCGGTGTCTGTAATCATCACCAACGCGCCCGCAGTCGCCAGAAATTCACCAGAGCGCTGGCTCATTTCACGAGCCGTGAGCTTGCGCGGTTGTCCGGGTTGCTGCGGGTCCGGGCCGCCTCTTCTGGGGCCGCCCGGACCACCAGGACCTCCGCCAGGGCCACCACCGCCGGAGTACATGTTTTTGGCCATGGTGTCGTCAATGCGTTTGTTTTGCGCTTCGAAGCCGACAGGGATGATGACCTGTTTGCCGACCATGACGATCTTGCCTTTGACCTTGTCTTTCTGGGTTTCCAGAAACGCCTTGAATTCGTCTTCGGTCGGTGAAGTCGGCGGAATCATTTGGTAAACCTGGCCGCGAACCGTGCCGTTCGTGCTGGGCGTCCAAGCCAAAGTTTCCAGAACAAGCGGTTCTTTATACGGGGAAAGGACGTGGCCCGTCGCGCGTTCGTTCAGCCAGCCGACGTGGCCAAAATCCCACGGTTCCAGATGGCCGTTGCTGAATCCCCACGAAGCCATTTGTTTGATTACCCATTCACCGGCGGCTTTGTGATTGGGAGAGCCTGTCAGGCGCGGGCCATAAACGTCGGTTAAATAGTGCATCGTTTTCATAATTTGGGAATTTTCCATTCCCTCTTTACGAATCTTGGCCTGGATGTCAGCGTCTGGGGCAGCCGATTGGCCTTGACCAAATACCGATAGCGGACTGACCAGCAAAGTCAGACAGAGCAATGCGACTCTGAATTTTCGCAGCATAGAGTTCTCCTTCTTGAGTGCGGGTAAAGTTGTAGACAGGATTTGCAGGATTCAACAGAGTTGAGCCACGTCCTTTACTGGCCGCAGTTCAGACTTATCGAACCTGTGAAATCCTGTAAATCCTGTCGAAGATTTTTGTATTTGCCGGTGACTATTGTCGCTTTTTCTCGTTGCTTGACAAGGTTTCAAGCGCGACTTTAGACTCCGCGTCCAATTCGACATTCCAAAACAACGAAAGTCTCACTTCACTAAAGACGTAAATGCGCATCATTCTGGCTTCATCCGAAGTTGTGCCTTATTCAAAAACCGGCGGGCTTGGCGATGTAGCCGGTGCGTTGCCGCAAGCTTTGTCACGCACAGGCTGTGACGTTGCGGTCATCACTCCGCGTTACACCGGTTTCGGAAAACGGCACGGCGATGTCGTCAGTCATGAAACCGGCGAAATGGTTTTTGATGATTTGCGCGTTCCGTTTGCAGGAACCATCAAGTCTGCCGCTGTCTGGCGCGACTGGATGGACGGCGCGCCGGTTTACTTTATAGATAACGCGGAATACTTCGGCCACGGATACATTTACGGCAGCGGAAATTTTGACGTTGAACGCTTCGCATTTTTCAGCCGCGCCGTGCTGGAACTGGCCAAACGCATTGGCGATGCGCCGGATGTAATTCATTGCAACGACTGGCAAACCGGCTTTATTCCCGCGTATTTGAGGAACGTTTACTGGAACGATCCTTTCTTTGCCCGAACGGCGACGCTGTTCACCATTCACAATCTGGCGTATCAGGGATTTTTTGATAAAAACCTGCTGCCAAAGTTCGGATTTGACTGGCAGGTTTACTTCGGAATGGAGTTTCTGGGCACTGTCAGTTCGATGAAAGCCGGGCTGCATTTTTCAACCGCGCTTTCAACCGTCAGCCCGAAGTACGCCGAAGAGATTCAAACGCCGGAGTTCGGCAACAAGCTGGATGGATTGTTGCGCTGGCGCAAAGGTGATTTGCTGGGAATTCTGAACGGCGTGGATTACAACGAATGGAATCCGGAAACCGACAAATATCTTGCCGCGAATTATTCGGCAAATAATCTGGATGGCAAACTGGCCTGCAAACGCGACCTGCTGGAAAAATATCATCTGCCAGTTGATCTGGAAAGGCCTGTTGTTGCAATCGTTACGCGACTGACTTCGCAAAAGGGAATTGACCTGATGACCCAGGCCATCTGGCGAATTCTGGAAACCGGGGTCTATTTCATCCTGCTGGGTTCGGGCGCAGAAAGCTACGAAAGTTATTTCCAGCAGGTGCGCGACGCTGCGCCTGGCCGAGTCGGCGTTTATTTTGGGTTTAACACCGCGCTGTCGCATCAGGTCGAAGCCGGAGCCGATCTGTTTCTGATGCCTTCGTCTTATGAACCATGCGGGCTAAACCAAATGTACAGTTTGAAATACGGGACGGTTCCTATTGTTCGCGGCG
>CAYLJQ010000038.1:0-20672 GCA_964383955.1 uncultured Heliomicrobium sp.
TTCGACCGAAGCCTGAGGATTCATCCCGAATTCGATGATGTTCAGCAACACCTGGATCAGTGCTTGATCCTGATTGTCTCCGCCCGGTGTGGAAAGCGCTGCGAACGGCTGGCCGTCTTTCATCACCAACGTCGGCGACAGCGTAATGCGTGGACGTTTTCCGCCTTTCAATTCGTTCGGGTGACCACGTTGCAGCAGAGCGCTCTGCAATCGCGAAGAAATTGGAATGCCTGTGTCTCCGGCAACAAATGAAGGCAGCCAGGCTCCGCTGGGTGTTGCCGAAAAGACGTTGCCGGCGGCGTCAATCACGTTGACGCAGGTTGTATCGTGCGCGCGTTCGGCTTCCGGGATTTCCACCGGCTCCAGGTTGAAGCTGACCAGTTGCGCCAGCGATTTTTTGTTCACCGGATCGCCAGGACGTTGTTCCAGCGAAGCCGATTTCGGATCAATCAGCGTGCGGCGCACGTCAGCGTATTCTTTTGACAAAAGCTCCGCGCCCGGCACTTTCACAAAACGCGGATCGGCGTAATACCGGTCGCGGTCGGCAAAGGCCAGCTTGATGGCTTCGGTCAGCGTGTGAACGTAATCCGGCGAATTGTGTCCCATCGCTTTCAGATCGTAACTTTCAATCAGGTTCATGGCTTCCAGCATCGCCGGGCCTTGCGACCAGAAACCGACTTTGTAAATTTCGTAGCCGTGAAAACTGACCTTTGTTGGCTGGTCAATGTCGGCTTTGAATGCAGCCAGGTCACTGGCGCGCATCAATCCACCGGCTTTTTCAATCGCGTCGCAATACCGCTTGCCCAGCGGGCCGCGGTAAAAGTGATCACGCGCGGCTTGCAGCGCGGCGATGCGGCCTCGACTGGCATTCTTCTTTTCCACTGCCATCAGTTCGCGCAAGCTTCGCGCCAGATTTTTCTGGACGAAAATATCGCCGACTTTTGGAATTTCACCATTCGGCAAAAAGATGTCGGTCGTGTCTTTCCAGCTTTCATAAGCCGGGCGGGTGTTTTTGATGTATTGCACGCGCAGTTCATCAATCGGAAAACCGTCAGCCAGATCAATTGCCGGTTGCATCACATCTGCCAGCTTCATCGTGCCGTAATTTTGCAGCGCGACGATCATTGCATCCAATACGCCCGGAATCGTCGCCGCCGTCGGCCCGGTCGAAGGAATCACGGCTGGTTTCGACGGGTCTTTGCGCTGTTTTTCAAAAAACTCGATGGTCGCCAATTGCGGAGCCTGGCCTTGGCCGTTGATGGTGATCGGTTGTGGCTTGTTGGCCATTTTGATGATGACCGGGACTTCGCCGCCGAAAGCAAAGTGGGAAAATTCCAGCACCGAAGCTGCCAGGGTTGCTGCCACACCAGCATCAACGGCGTTGCCGCCGCGATGCAGCATTCGCATTCCCGCTTCGGCAACCAGCGGTTGCCCTGCGGCGACAACGCCGCGTGTGCCGCGAACCGTCGGGCGATAGGTTAAAGTTTGCGCCGAGCTGGAAGCAAGAATCGAAAGGGCAAAGCCGAAAACGAGCAGTCTGACCAGCGTTCGTGATGTCATCGAATTTCTCCGGGTGTTGAAAGTTGGTGTGGACAGGCATCTTCTACCAAATCCGCAAACACGACAAGAAGCCTTGGCTCGCGCAAGGCTGAGCCGTTGTGATAAATTTTCGGCGGTAATTCAAGATTTCAATTCAGGCACGTTCAAGGAGGTAGAAAAAACAAGTTATGCCTATTTACGAATACGTTTGTCAGAAATGCGGTCACCATCTGGAAGTCATGCAGAAGATGAGCGACAAGCCGCTAAGCAAATGTCCGCAATGCAAAGGCAAGCTGGAAAAAATCTTTTCGCAAACCAGCTTTCAACTAAAAGGGTCCGGCTGGTATGTCACCGACTATTCCGGCAAAGGCAAGTCGGAGAAAACCGAAAAAACGGACAAAGCAGCAAAACCAGAAAAGGCTGAGAAGGTTGAAAAGACCGAAAAAGCTGAGAAAAGCGAAAAGAAAGATACGACGACAACCACTACTGCCTAACCAGCTTAGGCGTGTGCTGTTAGTCCCATATTTCGAGAGGTAACGTTATGCAGGTCACAAAAAAACACATCGGAATTTTATCGGCTGGTTTCTCGCCGTCTTCTTTTTTGTCTGTTTCCATGCTGGTTTTTTTGTGGCTGACAATCTTTGCGGCGGCGGCAACGGCGCAATCGGGTCGTAGCCCGGCGTCAAGCCGCCGGACAACGGTGTTGCATGTCATCGCCCAGCGAGTCGAAGACCCGAACAAGCCCAAGCCTTTATTGACAGGCAGCGGCAATGAAGAAGAGCAGGACAAGGTCGTCCAGCGAAAAGTGCTGGAGCTGTTTGACGGCGGAGTTCTGCAAAAGATCGAAGCCTTTGCGCCAGACCCGACTCCGGCGCGCATTGTCGTGCTGATGGACAATTCGCAAACTTTGCCAAGTGACGTCGGAAAATTGGCGTCTGTTCCGGCTGCCTTCGCGCCGGAAATTTACGAAGGCGACAAAGTCATGGTCATCGGGTATGACCTGAAGCCGGAAATCATCACCGACTTCACCGACGTTCCGAAAGACCTGCAAAATACCAAAGATTTGCTGCGGAAAGCCGATCAGCCGAAGTTTTTCGACGCGCTGAATGTTGTTGTGGAAGATGTGCTAAGGCCGGAAGTCGGTTTTTCAAAGCGGGTTATCGTCATTGTCGCCGATGGAATTGACCGCGACAGCAAAATCAAATTTGACGAAATCCTGGCCAAGCTGCAAAACGAAAACATCACGGTTTACGCCATCCAGGTGCGCGACCGAACGCGCGGCGCTTTGCGCAAGGACGCGCCGAAAGCCGCCGAAGCCTTGAAACGGCTGACCGAAGGAACCGGCGGAAAGGTTTTCAAGATCGAAGACGACGTCAAACAATCGGTCAAAGAAATCTGTGACGAACTCCGCAACGACCGCTATCAACTGACCTACTATCCCGACGGCATCAATCCAATTAACAAGCGGCTGCTGCTGCTTTCAACAACCGATGCGACCGTCAAGCTGCGGTATAAAGCCTGGCATCCGCCAGTGAAGCAGTAAGGACTTTTATGGAAACGATAACAATAGACGTTCAACAAACTCAGCCCTCGCTTAGCGAGTTACTTTTGCTACTCGCGAAAGGTGAAGAGGTCGTTTTGACAGAAAAGGATGAGCCTTTGGCTAAAATGATTTCTCTTAAATCAACTGCCAAGCCTCGTGTTGCTGGATTGCATTTAGGGGCAATGCAAATGAGTGATGATTTTGATGAGCCTTTGCCGGACAGTTTCTGGACAGGTGAAGAATGAAGTTATTGCTGGATACACATACGTTCATTTGGTGGGACAGCGATCCCCAAAAGCTTTCAGCCACTGTTCTTACCCAGCTTCAGTCACCGAACAACATCATCTTTCTGAGCGTTGCCAGCATCTGGGAAATGCAAATCAAGCATCAACTTGGCAAATTGCCACTTCGATTACCGCTAACCGACATTATTGAAGACCAGAGACAAAACAATGGCATTATCTTCTTGCCGATTTTGTCTGAACACGTGCTTGCCCTGGATCAACTGCCTTTGCACCACAAAGACCCATTTGACCGATTGCTAATTGCCCAAGCGAATAGCGAAGGTGCAGCATTGGTCAGCAAAGACCACCTCATAGCTGCATATCCTGTCAGCTTACTTTGGTAAAGATTAGGTCAACTCCACCTTGTAATCTTCAATCACCGGATTCGACAGCACATCGTGAGCGAATTTTTCGATCTGGGCCTGGGCTTGTGTCTGATCAAGCGAAGCGTCGAGTTTGATCTCGAAATATTTGCCTTGGCGAACATCGGCAATTCCAGCAAAACCAATGGTTTCAGCGGCATGGTGAACAGCTTTGCCTTGTGGGTCGAGAACTCCGTTTTTTAGTGTGACGTAAACTTTTGCGAGCATGAATTTCCTTTGGAGACGGAGTCAGTACCGCGACCGTTAGGGAGCGAGTCTTTCTCAAGCGCATGCTTGCGGCAACGGCGCTCCCTAACGGTCGCGGTACTGACTCAGAATTATTTTTCCAACGGCAAAGCGCCGCTGTATTTATGAATGCCGGTGAAAACCCGATCAAAGATTCGGTCAACGTTTTTGAGTTGGGTTCGCACATCAAAAGCGCGTTCGATTTGTTCAGCCGTGATCGTGCGGGAAATGTCAGGGTCTTGTTTAACCAGTTCGCGGAAATCCAGACCTTCATCCCAGGACTTGAGAGCGTTGCGTTGCACCCAATAATAAGCGTCTTCGCGTTGCGCGCCGCCTGCCGCCAATTCCAGCAACAACTGACCGGAGAAAACCAGCCCGCGAGTAAGATTCAGGTTTTCCATCATGCGTTCGGGTTTGACGACCAGCGTGTCCAGCAATCCGGTGGTTTTGGCGATCAGATAATCGGTCGAAATACAGGCGTCGGGCAGAATGACGCGTTCGGCTCCGGAGTGCGAAATGTCGCGTTCGTGCCAGAGCGCATTGTTTTCCAGCGCCGTTACCGCGTAGCCGCGTATAACGCGCGCCAGTCCGCAAATACGTTCCGACAAGATCGGGTTGCGTTTGTGCGGCATTGCCGACGAGCCTTTCTGGCCAGGTTTGAAATACTCGTGCGCTTCGCGGACTTCTGTTCGCTGCCAGTGACGAACTTGCAGCGCGATCTTTTCCAGCGATGAAGCGATGATCGCCAGCGTGCAGACAAATTCCGCGTAACGGTCGCGCTGAATGACTTGGGTGGAAACGCTGGCAGGGCGCAGGCCGAGCAGGAAGCAAACGCGCTCTTCGATGTCGGGATCGAGGTGCGCAAAAGCGCCGACCGCGCCGGAAAGTTTGCCGTAACTGATGCCAGCGCGCGCGCGCGTCATGCGGTCAATGTTGCGACGGTTTTCTTCGTACCACAGCGCAAAAGTTAGCCCCAAGGTCGTCGGTTCGGCGTGAATGCCGTGCGTGCGGCCAATCATCGGCGTGTCTTTGAATTCCAGCGCGCGCCGTCTCAGCACGTCGCTCAAGCCTTGCAGCTTGGCCAGAATCAGGTCGCCTGCTTCTACCAGCAACAGTGCGTTTGCTGTGTCCACCACGTCCGACGAAGTCAATCCGAAATGCACCCAGCGCGCTTCGGGGCCGATGTTTTCAGCAAGGTTTGTCGTGAAGGCAATGACATCGTGGTCAAGCGTCTTTTCCAGTTCGTGAATGCGTTCGACGGAAAAGGCGGCTCGTTGCCGGATCGGCTCAACCACGTCAGCCGGGATGTTTCCGGCTTCGGCGTTGGCCTGACAGGCGGCAAGTTCGACATCCAGCCATTTGCGGAAGCGATTTTCTTCCGTCCAGATCGCGCCCATTTCGGGCAGAGTGTAGCGTTTAATCATCAGTGTTTTTCTTCGTCTTGCGGGCGAGAAGCAAAGTAAATGCTATGAACGCCAGGGTATCTCTAAAAAATAGCCATTTCGTTTCTTTGGGATCGCTGAAATAAGCGTTATGGCGAATTGCAACTTGGATGAACTCGAATGGCAACAGAAATATCGCGGCAATCAAGAATCGCTTTGAGTAAGAATAACTATCGAATTTTTCCAGAAGCTGCTTCATCGTCACTTACCCTGTGAGCTTTTCGATGATTGCGCGCGAGAAAAACACAACACGCTGATTGCTGCCGCAAAAATCGGAATCAGCCAATGCGTCATTTCTTTTTGCCCTTTGGCAAGCAAGAGGGCCAGTGTCCATCCGATGGCAGCAATGCCCAGGCCATATCCGGCTCGGCGATATGCTGCTCTGATTTCATCTTTTTCTTCGGTCATCGAGTCGAAATTTTGGGTTCATCAGGGATGTAGTAGCTGCTGCGCGAACGAAGACTGATGCCCTGGCGCGCGGCAATTACTTTGATTGAGCGTTTATCTTCCAGGCTCGGCGTGCGTTCGGTGATGAACGACAAACTGTATTGCGCGCCAATTTCGCGTGCGACTTTTCGATTGGAAACAATCAGTTCGTTGTGCGTAGGCGGAAGCCACAATTCGCCGCCGCTGCTTTCCGTCATGGCGCGCAATTCAGCCGTCGCGCCTTCCAGCGTTGAAAGATAACGGCGCAATTCTGCCACTCGTTTCGCCGCATTCGTGCCAACGGTTTCGTGGTTCATCGTAAACCCGATTGCGATTTCAATTTCAGCCCGCAGCGCTTCGGCCCAGCCAATGACGAAAACCGAAGCGCGAGCTTTTTCCAGCGCCAGCATCGCTTTTGTCTTGCCAGTCTTGCTGTTGGAATCAATACCGTCGGTAATCAGCACGACGATACGGCGACCGTTCGGTTGCGCCTGCAATTTGTCGGCAGCCAATTTCAGCGCGTCGTGATAGCTGGATTTGATGCCAACACGGTATTTCGACGCCAATGAGTTGAGCGCCTGCTGGCGATCGTTGGTCCAATCCTGAATCAACTGCACACGGTCGTAATACTGAATGATCGCAATCTGGTCTTCCGGCGAAAGCATCGAAACAAACTGATTGGCGAACGTTCGCGTCGTTGGATTGCTGATGACTTGATAGTCAGGGCCTTTTTCCCAAATCGGTCGCTCGGCTTTGTTATAGCGTTCGGTCGCAGCATTTTTGAAAGTGCCAATTTCGTTGCTGCAATCCATAACCAGCACAATATTTGCCGGTTCGCGTTTGACGCGCGTCACCTGGCGAGCTTCACCTTCTTCTAAAACCAACACGTCCTTTGTCTGCAAATCATCAACGAACTTGCCCTCCGCGTCATACGCCATCAACGGCAAGACGACTTCGCGCGTTTCAATTCTAAGCGGCGCAGCTTCACCGGGCTTGGGCTGTTGCTCGCCCGGTTTCTGTGGCGGCTTGCGACCGGATTGCGTCAACACCGCAACAGGCAAAATCAGGATCAACGAGGCAAAAAGCAAAACTGCGGAAGAAACGTAGTTTCCAGAAAAACGATCTCCCACGAAGTCACACGAAGTGCCACGAAGAAAACCCAAACCGCCTGTTTTCCCCTTCGTGTTTTCTTCGTGTGGCTTCGTGGAAAAAAAAAGCTTTTTCTTGCCTTGCCTTTTGATTTTCATAACTCAATCCACTCAGCGGGCCGGTCGTAAGGAGCGATCCTGACGCGTTGTTCGGCGTTGGCGGAAAAAAGCGGTGCGCGTGCTTGCAGAGCGTTGATCGCTGCCAGTCGCGCCACATCCGGATGATTCGTGTTTTGCGACAAGTGGGCCAGGATGATGTGCTCGGCTTTGCCGTCAAAATCTTCCGCCAGGTAGCGCGCCATTTCGTCGTTCGACGTATGCCCGTGCCTGCCCATAATCCGCTGCTTCAATGCCCACGGATAATACGTACAAGCGCGCAGCATTTCCGTTTCGTAGTTGGCTTCGATGATCAGCAAGTCACAGCCGCGAAACCGTTCCGCCGCCAAATTGTTGATGTAGCCCAGATCAACTGCGATTCCCATTTTGACGCCGCCGGTTTCTACCGTAAAAGCCATTGGATCTGCGGCATCGTGGGGAACTTTGAATGGGCTGAAGCGGAACGCCCCGATTTGGAAATCTTGCGAACAGGTGATGGCTTCACCGCGTCGGACAAATTTGGCTTTGTCGGTCAGGTTGCAGGCTTCCAGAGTTCCTGTCGAAACATAAACCGGCACACCAAGCTGTTTGGAAAGCATTCCCAAGCCGCGCGCATGGTCGCCGTGTTCGTGCGTGATGACGATGGCGTCAAGCCGGGTTGGATCTTCGCCAACGGCTTGAATGCGGCGAATGGTTTCGCGTGCGCTCAGGCCGCAATCAATTAGCACGCGAGTTTCACCTGCGACCAACAACGTCGCATTGCCCGCACTGCCACTGCCTAATACGCAAACCCGCATTGAAAATGAATTGAGGTGATTGAGATGAATTGTTGAGCCCGCATCTTAGCAAAGGCAATGCGAACTCAACAGCAACAAGCATTTTCTTTCCACGAAGCCACACGAAGTTTCACGAAGACGCCAAATCCATTTTTCCTCTTCGTGTTTTCTTTGTGTGGCTTCGTGGGGAAAAAGAGTTTTATTTCTGTGTCAACGCTTTGACCTTTAGCGGCAGGCCCAGAATGTTGATGAATCCTGCCGCGTCTTTCTGATCGTAGCTGGCGCCCATTGTGAACGAAGCCAGATCGGGACGATACAGCGTGTTCGGCGAAGTGCGTCCGGCGACGATGACGTTGCCTTTGTACAGTTTCAGCTTGCAGGTGCCGCTGACCGGAGCCATCAGCACATTCACGAAACCGTCAATCGCTTCGCGCAGCGGCGTAAACCATTGGCCGAAGTAAACCATTTCGGCGTATTTGTGCGCGACCACTTCTTTGTAATGCGCTGATTCGCGATCCAAGCAAAGTGATTCCAGTTCGCGCAGGGCCGCCAGCAACAAGGTTCCGCCCGGAGTTTCATACACACCGCGCGATTTCATGCCGACCAGACGGTTTTCTACCAGATCAACGCGGCCGCAGCCGTGGCGTCCGCCAATTTCGTTCAGTTTTTCAATCAGCGGAATTGGATCGAGCGCTTCGCCGTTGACGCTGACAGGAATGCCGCTTTCAAATCCGATCTCGACGTATTCCGGAGTGTCCGGTGCTTTGAACGGAGAAACCGTCAGTTCAAACATGGCTTCATCCGGTTCATTGGCCGGGTCTTCCAGAATGCCGCCTTCGTGTGACAGGTGCCAGATGTTCCGGTCGTGCGAATAAATCTTTTCACGGCTGGCGGTGATTGGGATTTGGCGTTCGGTGGCGTAATCAATCGCGTCTTCGCGCGAAACGATGTCCCATTCGCGCCACGGAGCAATGACTTCCATTTCCGGCGCCAGCGCCTTGAACGTCAGTTCGAAACGAACCTGGTCGTTGCCTTTGCCCGTGCAGCCATGCGCCAGCGCGGTACAACCGGTTTGTTTGGCAATTTCGACCTGGCGCTTTGTAATGACAGGGCGCGCGAACGAAGTGCCAAGCAGATATTTGTGTTCGTAAACCGCTCCGGCTTTCAGCGTGGGCCAGATGTATTCAGTGATGAATTCGTTACGCAGGTCTTCGACGTAACATTCAACCGCGCCGGTTTTCAGCGCTTTTTCCGTCAAGCCGTCCAGCTCTTCGGCTTGTCCGACATCGCCTGCGATAGCGACGACTTCACAGTTATAATTTTCCTTCAGCCAGGGAATGATGATCGAGGTATCGAGTCCGCCGGAATACGCCAGCGCCACCCGTTTCACAGAATTGCTCAAAGTAGTTTTTGCCTCCGAATGACAGGTTGGGTTTGAATTGAGCGGGGATTATACACTCCGACAGGCGGGGTATGTAAATTTTGGGAATTTACTTGGCTTCACGGCTTGTGTTAAAAGACCGCCAGTGCCCATCTTTTGTTCGTGCCCAATTTGCCCAATCGTTGAAATTCCGACCATCCCGTAAGTAGCGAAACCAATTCCACGGTTTCAAACACCCCCTTGCAGTTCAAATCTGCTGCCTGAAATTTGCCGCCCACTCAGGACCAGTTCTTCGGAGCTTCAGCTCACCTTGAAGCGCGCATATCAATCCAATCGCATCCCGAAACTGCCTCGGTGCCAGAGCAGGGAAACGTGTGTCCACTGGCCGGGCAGGTTGGAGAAATTCGTCATGATTTGGCGCGGTAAAAAACTATTCTCGATTCTCTCTCTTTCGTTTTTCTTGCTGACAATTGCGTTTACGGCTACGGCTCAGACGCCGACGATTGACGCTGAAGAGCAGGCGTTTCTGAAATTGATCAACGATTATCGTGCGCAAAATGGTTTGGGCGCGCTTCGGGTGTCAGTGGCTTTGACGCGCGCGGCTGACTGGATGAGCGGGGATATGGCGGCGAAAAATTACTTCAGCCACACCGACAGCCTGGGGCGCGACCCGTTCGTGCGTATGACGGCATACGGGTACAACTACAACGGTTACAAAGGTGAAAACATCGCCGCGGGTTACGCAGACGCAGCCCGCACGTTCAATTTGTGGCGGACTTCGCCGTCGCACAACACAATTATGCTCAGCCCGAATTTTAACGTCATTGGCATCAGCCGGGTTTATGGCGCAGCTTCAACGTACAAATGGTATTGGACGACTGATTTCGGAACTTTTGTTGATGCGCTGATTCCTGTCGGTGTCACTGCTGTTCAAGCCGCGCGCACGGTAAATGCCGGCAGCTTCGTTCAATCTGTCGCGCCAGATTCGCTAGCGGCTACATTTGGGACGCAACTAAGCACGACGACTGCAGCGGCCAATTCGCTGCCGCTGCCATTGACGCTGGCCGGAGTCAGCGTGATGGTCAACAACCTGTCCGCGCCGCTGCTGTACGTTTCGCCGACGCAAATCAATTATCAAATTCCGGCCAACGTTGATCCCGGAACCGCTGTGGTCAAAGTGATGAACGGCGGCACCGAAATCGCGAACGGAACAGTCACCGTCCAGGCTGTCAGCCCCAGCATCTTCACGGTCAAAGCCGATGGCAAAGGCGTCCCTGCTGCGCAAACGACACTAAACGGTTCCACTTTCTTGTCTGTCGCCAACGCCGACGGCACGGCTCGCGCCATCAGCGTAGGAACAACCGCCCAGCCGAATTTTCTGGTGCTCTACGGCACCGGCCTTCGCCGCCGCAGCAGCCTGACCAACGTCAGAGTTCTGATCGGAGGCGTCCAAGCCGAAGTCAGTTTCCTTGGTGCGCATTCCCGGCTGGTGGGCGTGGATCAAATGAACATCAAACTCCCGCAAACCGTTCGCGGACGCGGCAATGTGGATGTGGTGGTGATAATTGACGGCAAGACCGCCAACACCGTCACCATCAACATCGGGAATTGAAAGGAAAGATTGATTGCAACGGTCAACACCAGCACACTGCCAGCTAATCTGAGCAGAGTTGCGCAAGGATGACCTTCTCTTCACGCTCACCATAATTGATGCAGCCGCACAATGCGCGCTTTCCGGCGTGCAAGGCTTTCATGCCCTCCGAATTTTTGATCGTTCTGCTCAGCCAACTAAAGCTCATTCAATTTTTTTTCCACTGATGATACTGGTGCTGGATAGTTCTCGCTTAAGGGAATGAGCGAGGACGTAAACAGCCGGTTTGAAGAAAGTCTGTAGGCCTGTGCGCATCAGGCTTCTCTTTTTCACGGCAAATAACAAAGGCTATTTGCGGGCTGCTGACAAAGCGGTGGGTTTGTAAATAGCTGCAATTCGGAAAAACAGTCATCAAAATAAAAAGATTGGATGACTGGTACACTAAAGGGAGATCGAAATGAACAGCAATCCAGTCAAACACATATTCAGCCGAATAATTCTCAGTGCCCTGTTGCTATTGGTGATACAGGTCATCAACGTGCGAGCCGCCGATCCGGGTACGTCATGTTACTGTTCTGATACCACGTTTACTTCCAATTGGAGTTCACTGATTATCGTGAACACATCGGGAGGAAACTTCTCAAGCACTCACGTCTCAACCGGAGGCAATCCCACGGATTACCGTCAAACCACGCACACGTATGGGAACGGAGCGATTGTGGTTGCTCATTTGAACACGCAATGCTCTTACAACCCCCAAACCCAGGGCGCATTGGTCTCGCTGGGGTATTCGTATGACTTGCGGCATTTCAATCCGCCGGCGGGGCAAGCTGTGGCGTATCGCTTATTGGTGTTTCAGAATAATACCTACTACGCGGGATCGGTGGATTCGGTGTTCAATGACCAATGGAGCACGTTTTCAAATACGTCGTTGACTGCAACGAGCTTTACAAAAATCGCAGGGACGAGCAGTTCGACAAATCCTGACTTTTCCGCTGCTGGCCAGCCCATCACGTTTGGGTACATTACGGCGAACTCAAACCCCAATTTCAAAACGGTTTCCACGCGCATAAGCGGCATTGACAATTGGTGCGTGCGGACTGTTTCCCAGCCTCCGCCGACCGATCCCTGCTGCGCGCCGTGGGATGTAACACGATTGAAATCCATGTTGTCATACAAAGGACAGGGATCCATCGCGGCGCCTTATTCACTGCAATTTCAACCAACGCTTGCCTTCCAAAATCAGATGCAAGCTTATATCAACTACCTGAATTCCATTGATCCCACGATTACGTCCGTCATCATTGACTGGAGGTTGCATGATCAGGGAACGGGAACCGCTCCATTGCCCTATTGGGGACCTCAGGTGCTCACCACAGGATACGCAATTTGGTACGCCAACAGCACCAGTGGGCCGTCATTTTTTCCAGCGAATTACTTCCTGTTTAACCCGCCGGGACCGTATCCGATGTTGGTGGGCACCTGGTACGGAATCCACACTGGCATTTACCTGAACGATGGCAAGAAATTCTTCCCGGTTCACTGTAATGACACCGATGTATTTGTCCGAATCCAGTTTCTACCAATGGCGAAAAGCATTTATCCCATTCTGGAATTCAGCGATGTAAAAAGCGTCATCCAATAACTCAAGCACCGAGTCCGTAAAGCAAAACGGGAGTGGAATCAGGTTTCCTGGCGTAAGCAATCTCAAAGGCCAGCAAACATTGATTCCACTCCCGTTTGATTTTGGGAATCATGCACGTTTGTGCAAACGTGACGAATTCGTGCGGCGCGCTTCGGCAATGCGTTGTTGAGCGATTTCGTAACTCACGGCGGTTTTTCCTGAAATGCGCAACGCGGTTGTTGTACAACAATTGTTGTACAACTGGCTGGGTAACTTCAGAGGCTCTTACTTCAGCAGCGCAATAAAGCGCCTGCTTGTTCGAAGTGGTGGTCGCCTGTCAAGGCTTCGGTCAAACCTTCGCGCTCCATCACAATGAAAGAGATGCAGTCGGTCAACGACCAGCCTTTGTCTGGGCGGCTTCGGTAAAGAGCCAGACCAGCATCAAAGAGTTCAGCGGAGGCAGGGACGAGCTTGACTTCATCAGAAGCCGACAGCACGTCAAACAATATGAGAAAGCGTTCGCGTTTGGCAGGTGCCGACATCGCCGCCGCCAATTCGGTCAAGACCCATGCAGTCGTAACGATTCGGGGTTGTAAGTGAGCCGTCAACTTCATGGCCCGCGCGTGGGTACTGTCTTTGGGCGACAGCATGGCGATGTAATAATACGTGTCTGCAAAAAGCGTCGTCATTGCCGCTTATCAGCTCCGTACAAATAATGGTCATGATTTAACGCAAAGTCCGGCGGCCAATCATCAACTGTACCTGCAATACCAAGCATAAATTTCGCCAACGGCGTATATGCGGATGACGTGTCAGGCACACTGTCAATGGAGGGCTTAAGCTCTGAGGCACCATTGTCGCCGCACTCAACAATAATTTTGACGGTCTGGCCTTCGCTCAATTCAACGCCACCATCTACGACAATGACGCCTTGATGAACGGTTCCGGTAAATTCTGTTTGTTCATTCAGCATAATCACCTCCGTGCGAATTTTACTGCATCCCAAGAAAACGCCAAGCACTTAAAAGTCCGGCTCCTGGTATTCGCCAAACACGGGCCGCAGAGCGTCGCACATTTCACCGAGCGTGCAGTCGGCGCGGGCACAATCTATCAGCAGAGGCATGGTGTTGACGGATTCGTCTTCGGCTCCTTTGCGCAGTGCATCGAGCGCACGTTGGGCGGTGGATGCGTCACGGTTTGCGCGCAGCTTGGCCAGGCGCTCGTGCTGCAATTCGGCGACGGATTCGTCAATGTACAGAATGTTCGCTTCGCCGAGTTCGTTGCCGTCCATTTGGTACGCATTAACGCCGACGATGACTTTTTCGCCGCGTTCGACGGCACGTTGGTATTGATAGGCTGATTCCTGAATTTCTTTTTGCGGATAGCCGAGTTCGATTGCTTCGACCATTCCGCCCATCGCGTCAATCTTGCGGAAGTATTCGTAGGCTTCTTCTTCCAGTTCGCTGGTCAGCTTTTCGATGAAATACGAACCTCCGAGCGGGTCAACCGTATTCGTCACGCCGGTTTCGTGCGCGATGATTTGCTGCGTCCTCAAGGCGATCAGCGCCGCGCGCTCAGTCGGCAAAGCCAGAGCTTCGTCGTAACCGTCGCAATGCAGGCTTTGCGTTCCGCCAATGACTCCGGCCAGAGCTTGAATGGCTACGCGAATGATGTTGTTGATCGGTTGCTGAACAGTCAGGCTGACTCCGGCGGTTTGCGTGTGGAAACGCATTTGCCACGAACGAGGATTCTTGGCTTTGAAACGTTCGGTCATGACTCGATGCCAGATGCGGCGAGCGGCACGGTACTTGGCGATCTCTTCAAAAAAGTCATTATGCGCATTGAAGAAAAACGACAGACGCGGCGCAAAGTCGTCCACGTCCAAGCCAGCGCGAATGCCGTAATCAAGGTATTCGATGCCGTCACGCAAGGTGAAAGCCAATTCCTGCGCGGCAGTCGCTCCGGCTTCGCGGATGTGGTAGCCGGAAATAGAGATCGAATTCCACTTGGGCATTTGCTCAGCGCAGAACTTGAACGTGTCTGTAATCAGTCGCATTGCTGGTCGCGGCGGATAAATCCATTCCTTTTGCGCGATGTATTCTTTCAGAATGTCGTTTTGCAGCGTGCCGCCGATTTGGCTGAAGGGGACGCCCTGTTTTTCGGCATTCGCCAGAAAGAACGCGAAAATCATCGAAGCCGGCGCGTTAATCGTCATCGAAGTTGTCACTTGATCCAGCGGAATGCCGTCAAAGAGTACTTCCATGTCTTCGCGCGAAGCGATGGCAACACCGCATTTGCCGACTTCACCTTCGGAAACTGCGTGGTCGGAATCGAAACCCATCAGCGTCGGCAGATCGAACGCGGTCGAAAGCCCCGTCTGGCCATGCTCTAGCAAGTATTTGAAACGTTCGTTGGTGTCGAAGGCGGAACCGAATCCGGCGAACTGGCGCATCGTCCAGGTTCTGGCTCGATAACCGGTCGGATGGATGCCTCGTGTATAAGGCGGCGTGCCGGGAAAGCCGATGTCGCGCTCAAAATCAATGTCGGCTACGTCACGCGGCGTGTACAAACGTTTGATCGGCTTCAGCGAAACAGTGGTGAACTGGTCCTGGCTTTCGGGCATTTTTTGCAGCGAAGCCGCCAAGGTTTTCTCTTCCCATTCCTGTTCCAGTTCGTCAATGTGGTTGTTGATTGCGGTGTCTGTTGATGAGCTCATAAATGAAATCCCCCATTCATTTTACCCCAACGCGGCGTGCAGCAGCAGGTGTGTGGCGTAAAACAGCGCGACTCCGATAAAGACAAACAGCGACGCTTGCCAGCCGCCGTGGTTCACTTCGGGGATCAGGTCGGAAGTGGCAATGTAAAGCGTCACCCCGGCTGAAAGCGGCAACGCATATTTTACGACAGGGCTGACCAGTGCGACCGACAGGACGCCTGCAAACGTAGCCAGCGCGACCATCGCAGTTGCGATCTGTGCCGTCCGAATGGCTTTGCCGGAAGAAAGAATGATTGAAGCGACGGTCACGCCTTCGGGAATCTTGTGCAATAGCACGGCGATGAAGAGCACAGCACCTAACCTGAAGTTCGTTAGCAGTCCTGATGCGATGGCGACTCCGTCGAAAAAAGCATGAATTGCCAGCGCGATGACGGCTGCTGTGGCTGCCCCTCGACGCTGCATTTCTTCCGGGTGGATTTCTTCGCCGAAGTGAAAATGCGGCGCAATCGTGTGTTCCAGCAATTGAACCAGCATATATCCAGCCATCAACCAAGCCATGGCCGAGGCCAAATCTTCGTTGGATTTCCCGCCGATCTCCGGAATCACTTCCAGCAAAACAGCCGCAAGGATAAAACCGGCGCCAAGTCCGATCAGTTGCTTCTGCCGCATGCGGCTTAAATCCCGGAGCTGGGTCAGCAGAAATCCTCCCAGCAGATTTCCAGCCGCTGCCAGCAATCCGAAGATCATCAGTTGAGGAATTAGACTCATTTTCGAAGTAGGTTCAGGCAAAGTTTCATCGCCAAAAAACGTCGCGAACTATAGCACAGCGAACAGGCAAGCCACTAATCCGGCAAAATGCTTAAAGCTTAAACATTTTTTGCATGGCAGAACTCAGAAGTAGGCCAATTCTGTGATAAACCATACCGGTATTTATCGCTAAAAATTGATTTTAGCGTTTCTGACTTCAAGTAACACCTTAAAGAACAAATTCCTTGACACCAACTAGTTACTCTTCTAGTATGCTGGCCACTCGGTGGCCAAAAGTAGAGCATATTGGTTTGAATTGGTCTAGCCTAGGTTGATTTGGTGGTTCAAGTGAAATTCCAGTAGCAATGATAGCTAAGAAGATGATTAAGCAAAATCTTCTTTCGAAGCGTGGAGCGTCGCGGCGACGAATTTTCGGAAGCGTATGCTGATAGGAAATTACACAGCCAAAATGGACGAAAAGGGTCGGCTGAAAATCCCGGCGGACTTCAAACGCTATCTGGAAGAGACCTATCAAAGCACAGAGTTTTATGTGACCAGCGCAAAAGGCGACAGTGTTTGGATTTACCCGATGAAGGTGTGGCAGGAAAAGCTGGAGAAAATGAACCAGGCTCCTTCGGAAGAACCGGCCATCAAAAAGTTTGCGCAGCGAGTTAGCTACTACGGGCAGAGACAGGAAATTGATGCCCAAGGACGAATTCTGATTCATCCGCTGCTCAGAAACGCTGCAAAGTTGGTGGGTGAGGTGATGGTGATCGGTCAGTCGAAGTTTCTGGAAGTTTGGGAAGCGGAAGATTTCAGGACGCGTATGGAAGCGGATCCGTATACCGACGACGACGCAAGAATTGTGGCGCAACACGGTATTTGATTTTTGAGAGAGTGAAGACTTCGGTTCGGGAGATGCGTTGATTATTGACCCCATCCGCATCTCCTCCCCCGTGCCCTTGCAGTGATAAGAGAGCCGTTATGCCAATTCATCAACCGGTTATGCCTGTCGAAGCTTTGGCGGCTCTTGATGCCGGAAAAGGCGGCTGGTTTGTTGACGCAACGTTGGGGCTGGGCGGGCACACAGAACTGATTTTGCGGTCGTCGCCTCAATCACGCGTGATTGGAATTGATAGAGACGCCGAAGCGATCGCTATTGCAAAAGAGCGATTGAGCGAATTCGGCGAACGGTTTGAAGCGGTCAAAAGCGATTATCGTCAAATCAAAACAGTGCTGGGGGAACGGGAAATCCAATCAGTTGCCGGGGTGCTGGCTGATTTGGGCGTCAGTTCTTTCCAGTTTGATGAAGCGGAACGAGGGTTCAGTTTCAAAAGCGATTCGCCATTGGATATGAGAATGGACAGGTCTGAAGGGCTGACGGCGGCGGATCTGGTCAACAGTTTGAGCGAACGCGAATTGGCGGACCTTATCTTTGAATTTGGTGAAGAGCGATCATCAAGAAGAATCGCTCGATTGATTGTTGCCGAGCGGGCAAAGGCAGCGATCAAGACTACGGCACAGCTTGCCAGCCTGGTTGTCAAAGCGGTCAATCAACCGGGCCATTGGCGAATCCACCCGGCAACAAAAACATTCCAAGCGCTCAGAATTGCGGTGAACCGCGAACTGGACGATCTTGACCAATTTGTTGCCGATGCTGTTGACCTGCTTGAGGTCAGTGGCCGATTAGTCGTGATTACCTTTCATTCGTTGGAAGATCGAATCATCAAACAAGCCCTCAAGTTTCAGTCTGGTCATTGCGTGTGCCCACAAAGCCAGCCTGTGTGCCAATGCGGAGCGACAAAGCGTGTAGAAGTAATGACGCGCAAGGCGATGCAGCCAACCGAGGCTGAAGTCGCCGCAAATCCTCGCGCTAGAAGTTCCAAATTGCGCGCCTGCCAAAAGCTGTAAAAGCCAGCAGCATGCCGCCAAAAGAACTTCGTCGCGGTGAAGTCGCAGAAAATCCAAAGTAGAAGGTCAAAATTGGTTACCCCTTCGATCTTCACGGAACTCCATGTTGGACTGCCTTTTTGATTCGCATTCGGGAGCGTGGGATATGTCAACTCGAGCTTATCAAGCCAAAACGAAATCCGGACAATCTGTCATTCGGTCAACCTCTCGCAGGAAACCCAGAGCTGCCTTTTCCGGCGGCTCGCGCCAGTCGTCCGGGAGCAGACGCCGAAAATCCGAAACCGGTAATAAAAGTGCGCGCGCCATTTGGATGATGGTGGCTGTTGGCGGATTGATTGGCGCAATCTTCATTTTGGCGCAAAAATTACAACTCAGCACGTTGCACCTGAAACGCGCGGAAGAAGGCTTGAAATCGGAATTTGACACCTTGGCAAGTCAGCAGCGGTATCTGAATTTTCAAAAAGATAAAGCACTCAGCACACAGGAAAGCCAGAAAGCCGCAAGCGAACACAATCTGGTCCAGCCTGATGTTGGGCGTTCAGTGGCTCGCCCGGCTGCGCAGGAAGTGAAACCTGCTGTCGTCAAAGGCGTTTTGAAACAGCCCGTTGCCGCAAAACAGTCCGGCAAAATTGCGAAAACCGTCAAGGTGATGCCTGCGGGAAAACCTGCTGGAAAAACAGCCAAGCCAGTGGCAAACAATAAACTGGCGCAAGCGAACAAACCGAAGAAAGACAACAAGCAGATTGCCAAGAATCAGCCCTCGCGAAAAGGCGCTCGGCAGTAGAAGGAGGTGCTAAGAATGCGAACCAAACAAACAGCCAAAACCAGCGGCAATCGGATTCTGATCATCGCTTTTGTTCTAGTGGCCTGGATGCTGACGATCATTGGCCGAATGTATTGGTTGCAAGTCGTCAACCACGATCACTATTTGTCGCGTGCCAGAGAAAACCAGCAGGCACAGTACGAAACCATGGCGACCCGAGGCGCGATTCTGGATCGTAACGGCAAAGACCTGGCGCTGAGCGTAATTTTTGATTCGATCTTTGTTGATCAGCGAATGCTGAAAACCGACGCCGAACGTCAGCACGCAGCCAAGTTGCTTTCCCCGCTGCTGGAACTCAAAGAAGATGAATTGGTTCGCCAGATGACGGGTAATTCCGGGTTCGCCTTTTTGGCGCGCAGGATTGACCCGGAAAAAGCGCGTGCCATTCGCGAAGTTGTGGCTGCCAATGGGATGAAAGCGATCGGATTTCGGAAAGAAGCGCAGCGGTTTTATCCGAACGAAGGGCTGGCGGCTTCGGTGCTGGGATTTGTGGATGCAGGCAATGAAGGCCAAGCCGGATTGGAGCGTTCTCAAAACAAGTTATTGAATGGCAAATCCGGCGTGGTCGAATTTGATCGCGATGGCAAAAATCAGGCGTACGAGCGCCGCGAAACTCCGGCCATCGGCGGCGCGACAATTGCGACAACCCTGGACGCGCCGATGCAGCACAAAATCGAAGTGTTGTTGAATGAAGCCGTGAAGTCTCACGGAGCCAAAGGCGCGCATGCCGTTGTGATGGATGTGGCGACTGGGGAAGTGCTGGCATTGGTCAATGCGCCCAGTTTCAATCCGAACGAACGGCCAAAAGGGAAAGAAGAAAATCGCCATAACGCTTCGATCAGTTTTCCTTACGAGCCGGGCTCGGTATTCAAGATCATTACTTATTCAGCGGGATTTGAAGAAGGCAAAGTTCAGCTTGATGAAAAGCTGAATTGCGGCAACGGCGAAATTCGCTTTGGCCCGCGCATCATTCGGGACACACACGCTTATGGAGTCCAGTTGACGCCGGACGCTTTCGCCAAATCATCGAACGTTTGCGCAATCAAGGTGGCGCAGCGAGTCGGCAAAGAGAAGTTTTCCGAATACATCACGAAATTCGGGTTTGGAAATAAAACGGGGATTGAGCTCCCAGCAGAATCGAAAGGGCTTGTTCGTCCTGCGGAAAAATGGAATTTCGATTCGATCGGGTCCATTGCCATCGGTCAGGAAGTTGCTGTGACCTTGATTCAGGAAGCCGCAGCCATCGGCGTTATTGCCAATAAAGGATTGTGGACGCAACCCCATATCGTTCGCCGGGTTGTGGGCCAGGACAATAAGTTGATTTACGAGGCCAAGCCGAACACTCGACAGGTTGTCAGCCAGCAGACTGCCGAAAATATGACGGTGTTGATGCAGCGAGTTGTGACGCACGGAACGGCGCGCCACGCGATTGAACTGGGCAATTACACCGCTGCCGGTAAAACCGGTACGCCTCAAAAAGCTGAACAGGGGCATGGATATTCGAGGGGCAAATTCATGCCGACATTTGCCGGCTTTGTGCCGGCGACCAATCCGCGCTTTGTGATTGTGGTGATGATGGACGAGCCGGTTGGCGCGCATCAGGGCGGCAGCGTTTCAGCGCCGATCTTTAACATGATCGCGCAGATTGCGCTCGGCGATTTTGCCGTTCCGCCGGATGCGCAAGGTTTCCGCGAGGCTCTGATGGCCTTGTCGAACAAGTACGAATCAAAAGCAGCCGAAGACGAGATGATCGAAGCGAACGGTCAAAATGTGATTGTCCCAACCCAACCGCAAACGCAGCCGCAAATGCAAAGCGCTTTGCCAAAACCGGGAAATGACGTGATGGCTTCGCCGAATATTTCATCGAACGCCACAAGGCAGAATGGCGGACCAAAGCCATCGCCGCCTTCGCAGCAGAAACCGGATTTGCTCCCGGCATCTTATGGATTGATGCCTGATCTGCGAGGCAAAGGGTTGCGAACGGTCATTCAAACCTGCAACCAGTTAAGTTTGAATT
>CAYLJQ010000039.1:0-20630 GCA_964383955.1 uncultured Heliomicrobium sp.
AATTTCAGCAGCACATCGCTCAGGCCCTGAATCGAAGTCAGCGGGGTTCGCAATTCGTGGGAAACCAGTTGCAGCGTTTCGGTCTTCATTCGATCCAGTTCGACGCGTTTGGTGATGTCTGAAATCAACGCCACGACGCCCAATACCGTGTCAGTAGTCGACGTGTCAGCAAAGGCTCCGCGCATCAAATCCAAGCCCTCTCTGACGGTCGGGCGATTGACACGGGCGGTTAACGCCGAAAGCAGCAGCGAAAAATGGCGTGGTTCGGGTTTCGGGATTTCAAACTCAAGCTGCGCACTGTATCCACCAAGCGCAGCCGAGATTGCATCGTTCAGCTTTTGTATATCCAGCTTTCCGCGTTCAGCCAAAAAATCCGCGAAATACTTGCCGACGAATTCCTGCTCCTGACGGCCAAAAAGCTGCTGAGCTTCGCGGTTCGCAAACACCACACGCCCCGTCAGATCGGCGACCAAAACACCTTCATCCATGCTGAAAAGGATGCGATTGATAAAGCCCATTCGCGCCAGCAATTGAGTCGTCAAATCGTCCACCGCGCGCAGCTTCCAGGCCAGCGGTTGAGGCAAAAACTGATTGTCTATGAATTCAGATTGTGCGCCTGAACTTTGCGGCAAAAAGCCTTGTTGGCTGCTGACCAATGCAGCCAGCTTGGCATCCAGTTCACTGCTGCTATTGAGCGAGCGATTCAGCAGCAACGGAATCACGACGGCAAATCCTGTCAACATCGCTGGCAAAGGTGGAACGACCAGAAACCAGCTAAACGCCATCAAACTGCCGATGATGATTGCCAACAGAATGAACGCCAACATCAGAAGCTGCCGCCAGCCATCCAACCAGCGAACGGTCATCGCCAACACCATGATCATCAGCAATGCAGTGGCAAAGGCCAGCCAATCAGGCAAGCTGCGCAAAGCCAAACGGCCGCGAATGGTGTTGATGATGTTGGCGTGAATTTCCACGCCGGGCATTTCCTGACCGCCTTCGCGCTTTTCGGTGGCGAAATTCATAAACGGCACAACGCGCGAATCGCCCATAGACGCAGCCGTTGCGCCGATCAGCACAATTTTGCCCGTGAACGCTTGCGGCGGAATTTTGCCGTCAATCACATCAGCAATGCTGAACGAGTTGAACGAACCTGTCGGTCCGGCAAAGTTAATCATCATTTCGTTTTGGCGAATGATGCTGACGCCCGGAATGGCGGAAACCGACGATTCGTCATGAACAGGAATTTCATACGCGCCGAATTTCAACTTTCTGGCGTCTTCTTCGATCCCATTGTCCGTAATGTTTTCGGCCAGACGGATGACTTCAGCGCTGAGCGCCCACAACTTTTCCGCGCGGTCGTCCGCTTTGCTGAGCTGAATGCTGCGCACCATCCCCCCCACTCCCGGAGAAATGTGCGCGTGACCGATTGCTTGCGCGGCACCAGCAAACGCCGGAATGGGGCGCAGCCAGGCGGTTCCGTGACGAGACGATTCCTTAACGGAGACTTCGTACAATTGGGCTGGCAACACAACGCGGCCATTGTGTGCGATTGCCGAAGCCAATCGGTTGTCCTCTTCAGGCGTGGAAGCTTCGGCGTAAATGACATCCAGTCCGATGCTGAGCGGTCGGGCTTTGGTGAGCTTGTCCAGCGCGTCCGCCATGACCGAACGCGGCCACGGCCAGGAACCGTGACGGCCTCCAAGAGTTTGCAGGCTGTGATCATCAATGGCTACGATGACGATGTCGGCTGGTGGGTCAAGCGCACCCCGCAATCGAAACAGCATGTTCAGTGATCCAGCGGACAGCGAAGGCACAAACCATGTCACGACAACAACCAGCGCAATGCTGATTAACAGAATTGCCGTCGTGCGAATGGATTGCGAACTATTCAGAATCGTCATGTTGGCTTGCGCCGTCGGCCGTGTTTGATACTTCCAGATAGCGATAAATTGTGCGGCGATCTATGCCGAGCAGTTCCGCTGCACGCGATTTATTGCCACCGTTTTCTGAAAGAATCAACTGAACATATCGGCGTTCAAGTTCCGCCAGCGTCGGGCGGTCGTCAACCAAGGAAAGGGTTACAACAGAAGGCTGATTGGCCGGCGCGACTGCTGACGGCGCAGCGCGTTCGACAATTCGTTGCGGCAGGTCATTGATTGTAATCAATCGGTCAGCGCAAACGGCGGCGGCGTGTTCGATGGTGTTTTCCAGTTCGCGCACATTTCCCGGCCATGAATACCGCGAAAGCAAATCAATCACGTCTTCACCGATGCGAACCTGTTCGCCGTGTTCGCGTTCGTACTTTTTCAAGAAGTGATGCGCCAGCAGCGCCACATCTTCGGCTCCACGTTGACGCAGTGGCGGCAGATTGATCGTCAAAACGCTCAAGCGGTAAAACAGATCGGCGCGAAATTCTCCGCGATTCGCCATTTCTTCCAGATTGACGTTGGTTGCGCCAATGACGCGCACGTCAATCTTGCGCGCATCCCGGCTGCCAATGCGGCGAACTTCTTTTTCCTGCAATACGCGCAGCAAACTGGCCTGAAACGACTGGCTGGTTCCGCTCAGCTCATCCAGAAAAATCGTGCCGCCTTCTGAACCTTCAAACAATCCGGCGCGGTCTGTGGCTGCTCCGGTGAAGCTGCCTTTGGTGTAGCCGAACAGTTCCGATTCCAGCAATGTTTCGGTCATCGCTGAACAATTGACGGCAGTAAATGGCTTATTGGCGCGCGCGCTGTTGTTGTGAACGGCGCGCGCGATTAGCTCTTTGCCGGTGCCAGATTCGCCTTCGATCAAAACGGTGGCTCCGGTTCGCGCGGCATGCGCTGTCAGCTTGTAAGCCCGAACCATTTGCGGGCTGTGACCAATCAAGCCGGAAGCCGAAAAATCGCGCAACGGATCAGGGCCAGTTGCCTGAGCGGTTGTCGCCAAAAGCTGTGAATGATGCGCCGCGCGGCTGACGATGGAAAGCACATCGTCAATGTTAAAGGGCTTGGCGATAAAATCGAAAGCGCCTTCTTCGACGGCTTGCATGGCGATTTCCAGCGAGCCTTGCGCGGTGACGGCAATGATTTTTGTGTCCGGGCTGAAGCGTCGAAATTCGCGGACGACTTCCAAACCGGTGATGTCCGGCATGTAAATGTCTGTCAGCACCACGTCGAAGCGTTTGCCCTGTCCCATCGCAATGGCTTCGCGTCCGCAAGTGGCAGCGGCGACGTCGTAACCGCTCATTCGCAGGGGCACTTCCAGCGCCATGCGCGCGCCGCGTTCGTCGTCAACGACCAGAATTTTGTGAGAGTGAGAGTTGGTTTGAATCACATTTGCCCATTACAGCAAGACGCATTCATTTTTCAGCCACAGAGACCACAGAGTTCACAGAAAATAGATCGGAAAACTCCTGGTTCTCTGTGCGCTCTGTGGCTAAAAATTGATTCTGCCTTGCTTATTGTATCGTTACAGTCACGCGGTTTGAACGTTTGTTATCCACGGTCATCACAACCTGAACCTCGCCTTTGCCCGCCAAGGATCGCGGCAGCGGACCAACGTTTACTTGATCCAGGCCGACAAAATCCGGCTGCGCTCCGGCAAAGAAAACCGGAACGGCAACGCCGCCGATTTCAATTTCAACATCGGACAACGCCGGCCTGCCGCGAAGTCCTGTGCCATTCAAAATCAAATACAGCTTGTCGGTTTCAGCGCCCAAGCTGATCGGAACCGGCACGACTTTCTGTTGCGCACTGTCGTACGTCGAAACCGGCAGATACGTTTGATTGCCAGCCGCATCAACTTTCAAAGCGACAATGGCTCCCAGGCCTTGCCCGTTAGCGTTTGCGGCGAACAAACCCGGCCCTACGGTTTTGACCAGCAGGTCGCCGGTTACGATGGTGCCATCCTGTCGGCGAAGCGTCACTTTAGCACGCCCGTTTGCCGTTTGATCCGGGATCAGAAAATTGGCCTGGCCGGGCGAAACAAAAAACAACGGCGCATTACGCGTGACATTTGCACTGTCAGTAACAGTAATTGTCGTTCCGCCCAAAGTTGTTGGCAGGGGAATGCTGGTCGCTGAAACCACTCCGGCGGACAAATTCTGTCCAAACAAACTGGTAATGGAATTGGCAGCAACCGCTGCTTTCAGATAACTGGCGGAACTGGTCAGCCAATTGGCATAGGCGGCTGTATTCGCTGCGCCGGGCGTGGCAGGCTGGAAAATGCTCCACGCAACATCGCCGTCAGTTGTGCGCCCGATGGAAACGTCTCCCTGTTGAGCAGAAAACGCGTACGAATCTATCAGCGTGGTGCCGTTTGTCTGGTAAATCCCAATGGATTCTCCGTCCGCGCTGAGCGACCAACTGGTGTGCAGATTTCCCTGTGCCGCTTCGCCGTCGGCAATGAATACCAGATAGCCTTTCGCAGGGATCGTCACGCCATTCGGCACTTTCCATTTCGTGGGATTGTTCAGGTTGTCAGTGATGTACATCCCGCTCATATCCACGGCAGTTGTGCCGGGATTGAACACTTCGAACCAGTCTTCGTACACGCCGGGTTCTTGCGGGTCCTGATACGTGTCTTCGTTGTCGGCCATGATTTCGTTGATCAGCAGCAAGCCTGTTCCCTGCGTTGGCGGCTGTGGCGTGGTAGTTGTTTCTGCAGGATTGGCAATGCCGGGCGTTACCTGGTACGACACAGACCAACGGTTGCCGTGACTGCCAAATCGAACATAGGTTTGGCCGGCAATCGCGCCCGGATACGTGACCGAATCAATCGCGGTTTGCGCTGAGTACAAGTAAAGCTTTCCACCCGCCGGTTGCAGCTTGAAGCTGGCGTGCGTGTCGCCTTCGGCTGTCTCGCCGTCCAGCCAGAGCACCAGAAATTCGCCATCAGCCAGCGTTTTTACCGGGACTTGCCATTTCGTGGGATTCGATTGGTCGTCGGTCAGATAGAAGTTATTCGTGGTCACAGGGCCGGGACCCAGGTTGTGAATTTCAACCCACGGGTCGGCGTCTCCAGCACTGTCTTTGTAAGCGCCGTTATTTACGGCGACGATTTCATTCAACCGCACATCCGAAGGCTGTGCTTGAGAGTTCAAATAGCCGCGAAGGTAGTTGTAGCGTTCGCGCACAAACTGGTTAATGCCATAAATCGGCAACGCAGGCGCGCCACCGCCAGTATTCGTCTGGCTGTTCAAGGCCGTTTCAAACTGAGCATTCGTCGTGACTTTATTGGGATCTGTATACACATGTTCCCGAATCAGATTGGCCAACTGCGTTACGCGCGGAGCAAAGGATTCCGTGTTAAAGCCTTCGCGCAGTAATTTTGCGAAGATACGCAAATAAAGCCTGCGGTATTCGGGAACTGCCCAGAGCTTTTGCGCCAGCGGGCGCTGGTTTTGCGCTCCAATGCCATTGCCGGGAAGCCAGAAAATATCGAAAGAAAATGGATCAGCAATTCGTGGAGTGCCATCGCCCGTCGTCCCAAAGGATTCGTTGTGATCCCATTGCACATAAATGAATTTGCCGTCGCGGCTGCGGTCATACAGATAATACTCGCCCGCGTCGTTCACATAAGAATCCAGGTTGACGAACAGATGATTGATTGCCAGCCAGGTTAACAGTTGTTCGACATCGGCAATCGGCTCAAACCGGCTGGGCAAATCGGCTGCCGCCGTGTTGTTCAACAGGGTAATGAACTCAATCAAGCCCGTGTAATCATTGGCTTCCTGGTTGGTTTCCAGTTCATAGATTGCGCGATAAATCGCAGGGTCAGTGCCGCGATACGTCAGATCGGGCCGCCCGGAGCTTCCTCCCAAAACCTCATTGCCTTCATAAAGATTCCCGTCTTCGTTGTCTCCGAAACGGCTGCGCATCATGGCCTTGTCCGGCTGCTCCATCGCGGTATAAAGACCATAATAAACATCATTGACGTAAAGCCTGACGTGCACCGCGCGCATGGAAGTCACGAACTTTCCGGCAAAATCGGAAAAAAGCTTTTCGCGCATGAAATCCGGCGCCAAATCATTCGTGTTGAGGTTTAGCTTTTTGAGCCCTAAAAACTCTGCGTTCTCATCGTATTCATTGAAATCGAATTTGAAGGGGCGTTTGATGCCATTGCGGCGGAAAGACGAATTCCCTTTGAACCGCACGCCGACTTTCGGCATTTCAAAACTTCCATATTTGAACCGGCAGGGAAAATATGGATCGCCTGTTTGCGCCTGGTTCTGGTGAGCATTTACCAGCGTGTTGTACCAATTCGGATCGTCAAAATAGATGCGGATTTCGCGCACCGCGCTATCATCGAAAAAGGCCGAAGCTTTATCAGTCAGCTTTGACTGTTGCTGAGCAAATATTGGGCTGGCAAAAATCAGCACCAAACATAACGCCTTCCCTATTGGATTCATCGTCCCGTGTCTCCTGAGTTCAAATCAACTTTGAAGTTGTGGCGCAAAATTAAGGTCTTTTACCACCCGGTTTGGGTGCATTTGGCGGTGGGCCGCTTCGTCCTGTATCCGACGGCGGCGCGCTTTGTGGCGGAGCGCCTGCGCGACCGTTTTCGCGCCGGTCGCTGTTATTCGGGCGCTGCTCGCGCCTGTCTGAGCTTCGACCGGACGTGTCGGCAATGCGGCCGTTATCTTGTCCGGATCTGCCCATCTGGGAAGTTCTGAAATTTCCGTCGTTTCGTCCGGGTTTGAAAACACCTGGCAACCTGGGCGGCCCCAACATCAACACGCGTGTGGTCTGGCCAGCCGAAAGAAAGACAGGTTGATCCGGCAATCGCAAATTGGTCACAGCGACTTGCCCTTCGTGCAAAAAGACTTCGGTTTCGTTGTCTTCGACAACCACGTCGAAGATTGTGCCTCTGACGGCAATCACCGCTGTCGGCGTGTTGACTCTGTAAGGATTCGGCTGATCGCCCACTTTTTCAATGTGGACACGCGTTTTGCCTTTAATGACTTCAAACAGCGTGCGCGGCGACTGGCTCAAATCCTTGATCACGACAGTAGATTTTGGCGCGATCACAGCCTGGGAGCCATCCGTCAATCCCAAGACCAGTCGCCCATTTTTGCCTGTAACGATCGTGTCACCCGCCGAAAGCCTGTCATCCACTTTGAAGGCGATTTTGACGGGAACAGGCTGCGTATTGGGATAACGCCGGATTTCCACCTGCCCTTCGATGGAAGTGATTTTGGCCGAAACCAGCTGTTGAGCCGAAACCGCGCTGGTCACCCCAGTCAGTAAAAACACGGCGGCGCACAAAGAAAATAAAAATCGAATTTTTCTGGAAAGCATTGTTTTACCTCTCGTCATTTTGCTTGATTCTGTTTCAGAACGAAAAAATGACTGTTTCAGGCAGAAGTTCCTGTCAGATTTTCCAGTTGCTCATTTTTGCCACACCTGCGGATTTTTCAACTATTGCAGGTGTCGGCTTTTACCTCACTTTTCGCCGACCAGCCACGCTGATCATTGAACAGGCAGTTAAGTGCAATCAACAGACCAAATAAAAGTGTGTTTGTAAAATGAACCGCAGGCACATGGTTTGCTGATCATGGCCGCGATGATTTCCCAATCCCAAACCAATCAATCGCCAACCGGAAGCCATGACCAACCTTTTCCCACGGTCAAAGAAACGTTGCGGCAATGGCTGAACAATCCCCTGACCTTTGTTTTTCTGGTCTGGGGTGTTTTGTTCATCGGGCTTGGTTTACTGCTGTTGTTGCTACCGTAAACCAGCTTCATTCCAAATGAATTGGCCCTGGCACAGCCCCGTCACCGACATTTCGGCGAACGGCAATCTATCCTTTACAATCAGCGGCGTCAGCGACGAAACCCAACCGGGATTCGTCAAAAATCATTTTTGCCATTGATTGTGTATGAAAGTTTGTTACTCCGACCGATACGCGGTTCCGTTGCCAAGCGCGCATCCTTTTCCGATGCCAAAGTACCGTTTGGCGCGAAACCGATTGCTGGATGAAGGTTCGATCATGCAACGGCATCTGGTTGAACCGCCACTGGCCCGCCATGAAGATATTTTGCTGGTTCACACGGAAGATTACTGGTTTCGATGTTCGCGCGGAGAACTGACGGCGCAGGAAGTTCGGCGCATAGGATTTCCCTGGTCAGATGATTTGGTAGGACGTTCGCGCGCAGCGGTTCAAGGGACAATCATTGCTGCCAGAAGCGCGCTAATTGATGGAATTGCTTCGAATCTGGCCGGCGGGACTCATCATGCGTACCCGGATCATGGCGAAGGCTATTGCGTGCTGAACGACATTGCGATTGCCACGCGCGTTTTGCAGCGCGAGGGTTTGGCGGAGCGTGTCGCCATCATTGATTGCGATGTTCACCAGGGAAACGGAACAGCGGCCATCTTTCAAACCGATCCTGACGTGTTCACATTTTCGATGCACGGCGAAAAGAATTTTCCGGCGCGCAAGGAGCAAAGCAAGCTGGACATCAACCTGCCGAACGGCGTCGGCGACGAAGAATACCTGACCATTGTTCGCAATCACGTCCCGAAAATCCTGGACGACTTTCAGCCGGATTTTGTGTTTTACCAAGCCGGTGTTGACCCGTTTGAAGGCGACCGGCTTGGCAAACTGAAATTGACGATTGAGGGTTTGCGGCGGCGAGACGAATTCGTAATTGCCGCTTGCCGCGAGCGGGAACTGCCCGTGGTGACGACCATGGGCGGCGGTTATGCAAAAAATATCAACGACACGGTCGAAGCTCACTGCAACACGGTTCGCGTGGCGCTCGGTTTTGCTTGAACCACTTGAACCTTTGGCAGCGATGGGTGTTTGAGCGACCGAAGCTTGTCGCCCAAAGCCATAGTTGCAGCCGCAACCGCATAAACGGCAAAGATCGTAAACGCCACCAGGGCAATCAGGTTTGCCACCAGTATCAGAGCCGCCATCATTGCATCCGCTTCCGAAACCAGTTGAAATTGAGTCGGCATAAATCCTCCTGGCAAAAAGTCTTGGGACTGCGTCTGGGATTTCGACTGGTGTTGGTTGTCGTCTAAGCTGTTACAACCTCAAACGACAACCAGCACGATAAAAATGGCTGAGTTTTACCTGGGGGACCCTACTGGCCAACAGTGGCACTGACAATGACAAGTTCAGGTTTGGTTTCGGTCATCGCCAAATGATCGTTGCCGCGCGCGGCTTTGCGTTCAGCTTTGCTGACAGGCAATTCACTGGCGACGTTGCCATCAGAAACGCCTGCCCAGAAATACTGATTGCCATAGCGGCGAAAGCTAAAACTGGCCTTGCCCGGGTTTTCGTTTTCGGCGCCCTGGACGATGGCAACAGCAGCCGTCTTATTTTTTGCATTCTGGATAATCAGTGTTGCGGACGTTGGCCCTTTCATCACCAGGTAATTGCCAGCCGGAAGTGTCTTTCCGTTGACGGTAAACTCAAACGGGATGTTCGCGGTGACTGTGGTTCCCAATCCGGCAATGCCCGCAATGGTCAAGGTGGCGATCAAGGTTACTGTGGCAACGATGGTTGTAATCTGCTTTTTCATATTTTCTCCTATCGGTTTTCAAAAATGCGCGACTGATTTCCGTCGCGCGCAAGCTTTTCCTCTCCCCGAACAATCATCAGCTTCGTGCTGATGCGCTCTCTTTTTTCCCTTTCACGACAAGGCTTATTTCAACCGCTGTGCCATTGCAGAAAAAGGATTGGCCCCGAGCGTCAAAGTCCCGGTAAGTATTTGGTTTGATTCTGGATAGAAGAAATTTGGATCGAAGTGAGCGGAGGCTGATCGGTAGCGAATATGGCTGTAAATCTATCTGATCGGATAGATCGTTCTATCCGATCAGTGAGCATTGTTGGTTCAATTGAGATTTTGCCGGAAGGTCAGTCTTTCTTGACGGGTTCGAGTTTGCTCATTTCGGCGAATTTTGCCTGAGCGCGTTGTGTCCGAGCGTCGTGTTCCTCCTGCGGCAAAAAACATCCGCTTCCAGGCATGGGCATAATTGTCTTGCCCGTCCGCAGATAAAGCACGCCGTCAATAACCACCAATCCGATCTTACTCTCAAAGGTTGAGTCTTCTGATGAGTCAGGCAAAATTATTTGTTTGATAGGCTCTTGCACCGTCGTCATTACAGGCAATGCCGCAGACTTTGCGATTTCTCGATCCACCAGTTTTTTCAATTCTTCTGCGAAAGGTTCTTCGCGTTTGGCCTGCGCTTTGTCGGCGGCTGCCTGCGCTTTCATCAAAGCTTCAGCAGTCGGTTGAATGCTGGGCGTTTGCTTTGACGGCGGCTCCTGTTGCGCAGTGGCGCACACTACCGCGATTACCAAACAGGCATAAATTCCAAGTACATACTTCATTGTCGTTCCTCCGAAAACTGATTCAAATGATTGGCTTATAAGTTGGCTCGCCAATGTTAGGAACGACTACCTGGCTACGACTTGCAAGAACCTGTCATTGCAGACCACAAAACATGTCGTTCAGAAAGCACCCCCTTGCTACTGCGCGGGGTACTGATCCGAATAAGCGACAACACCCGCGCGGATTGTATGGGAAACAGAAAAGTCCGGCTTCAACACGGCCAGATCAGCGTCTTTCCCGACCTCGATGGAACCTTTGCGGTCAGCTACTCCGCAAGCTTTTGCCGGAGCCAGGGACGATGTATGGGCAGCGTCAATCAAACTCATTCCGGTGAAATCCATCGCATTCCCGACCGCCCGATTCATCGTCAGCACAGAACCAGCGATGGTCACGCCGTCCATCAAGGTGCAAAGCGGCCCGCGCACCTGAATCTGAAAATCGCCGAGCGTAAAGGTTCCGTCGCCGACGCCTTGCGCCGCCGTCGCGTCGGTAATCAGCGCCAATCCATCGCGGCCTTTTGCCCGCCAGGCCAACTGCGCCATTTTTGGATGAACGTGAACGCCGTCGCAGATCAGTTCCGCCTGAATGCCCGGTTCGTTCAGCACTGCTGAAGCCAGGCCCGGTTTGCGGTGATGAACGCCGGACATTGCATTGTAAAGATGCGTCGCCCGCGTTGCCCCGGCATCAATCGCCGCCAAAGCCGTGTCGTAATCGGCTTCCGAATGCCCCAGCGAAGCTTCGACGCCATGCGCTTTCAGAAAACGAATCAACTCCAGGCCGCCTGGCAGCTCCGGAGCCATCGTCATAATTTTGATTCGGCCAGCGGCGGCTGAAAGCAGTTCACGGCATTCGTCAAAGTTCGGATCGCGAATTCCTTCAACGGGCTGAGCGCCTTTGAACTTCAGATTGATGTACGGCCCTTCAATGTGCAGCCCTAAAATCTCCGCGCCTTCCGGCGTTCCGGCGTCGGCGGTTTCGGCGGCAATCGTATCTTCAACGGCCTTCATCAGTTCGGAATGCCGCGCGGCAATCGTCGTCGCCAAAAATCCCGTCGTGCCGAATTTCATCAGCGCGTGGGAAATCCGCCGAATGCCTTCCGCTCCGTTGGCCATCACGTCGTCGCCGCCGCTGCCGTGAAAGTGAATGTCAATGAATCCGGGCATAACCACTTCGCCCGCCGCATCAACTATCTGTGAACCAGGTTCAGGCGCGGCATCATTGCCTGAACCGGCAAACTTGATTTTGCCGTCTTCGCACAAAATGACACCGTTTTCGATGACTGCTGATGGAGTTACAACTTTGCCGCCAACAATTGCCAGACGATCTGCCATTGATTTTCCTCCAAAGGAATTTGAGGTTTAGGAAGCGCAAAGTCTATCACGCAGCATTGGTTTGACCGACCACCGCACAACCACGCACGCGAAAAACCGGCCTTTGCAAAAAGCCAGACCGCTGATTATCATCTCGCCTCGCTTCAACGCCGATAAGACTCAATACCAAAACAATGAAAAGCATTTACGAAGGTCACGAAGAAACACGAAGTTTTACCACCTTCACATCGTGTTTCTTCGTGTTCTCCGTGGATTACTTTATCTTCACGGGAGTCTTTCAGTCGCGTCGCGACGCTTTAACTGATCGAAATGTCGCGCGGACAAGTGCCGCGCTTTCAAGGCGAGCAAACAAAAAATAGGAGAGACGAATGGCTACTGATGTTTTGATGCCCCAGATGGGCGAATCAATTGCTGAAGGAACGATTGTTAAATGGCTGAAAAAAGTAGGCGATAGCGTCCAGCGCGATGAACCGTTGCTGGAAATTTCCACCGACAAAGTGGACGCCGAAGTTCCCTCCCCGGCCGCAGGCGTGTTGCTGGAAATTCTGGCCAATGAAGGCGAAACCGTAGTCGTCAATGCCGTCATCGGACGATTGGGAGAAGCCGGAGAGTCGGCAGGAGAAGCTGCACCCGCCAAGGCAGCAGAACCCGCCAAGGCCGCTGAGCCGGAACCTGCAAAAACCGCCGAAGGCGGCCCGACACGCGACGATCCGGCAGTTGCTGCCTTGCAAAATCAAGTCAAGCCATTGGCCCCTGGCGAATCCGCCGCTGTAAAAACACCCGAAGCTGCGCCGATTCCCGCTGCACCGGCTGCTCCTCCTGCCGCCGCTGCCAGCGAAGAAAGCGACGGGAAAAAGGTTCGTTCGTCGCCGCTGGTTCGTAACATCGCGCGCGAACACGGCGTCAATCTGGAAGAAGTTCCCGGCACTGGACTTGGTGGCCGCGTGACCAAAGAAGACATTCTGGGCTTTGTTGAAGGACGCAAAGGCGCTCCCGCGCCAGCGGCAGTTCCTGCGGCTCCAGCGGCCCCTGCTCCGGCTGTTTCCCCAGCGCCAGCCGTTCCCGCTGCTCCTGCGGCACCGTCCGCACCTGCGCCACTTCCAACGGTTCCCGCTTATGCCACAGGCGACCGGGTCACCATTGAGCCTATGACCAACATGCGCCGCCGCATTGCGGAAAACATGCTTGCCAGCCGCCGCACTTCGGCGCACGTGACCACCTTCTTCGAAGTGGATTTCACGAACATCGCACGGCTGCGCGACAAACTGAAGAAGAGCTTTGAAGCGCAAAACGGCACCAAGCTGACTTTCCTGCCGTTCGTCATCAAAGCGACGATTGATGCGCTGAAAGCCTTGCCGATCGTCAATTCCTCTGTCGAAGGCGAAAACATCGTGTACAAACACGATTACAACATTGGCATTGCCGTGGCCCTGGATTGGGGATTGATCGTGCCGGTCATCAAACAGGCTGACGCGTTGAGCATTACTGGCCTGGCCCGCTCTTCGCAGGATTTGGCGACTCGCGCTCGCGGCAAACAATTGAAACCGGATGAAATTTCCGGCGGAACGTTTTCCATCACAAACTTTGGTTTGTATGGCGGTTACACCGCCACACCGATCATCAACCAGCCGCAAGTGGCAATTTTAGGAATGGGCGGCATCCACAAAAAACCGTGGGTGGTTGAAACCAAAGACGGTGACGCCATCGCCATTCGCCACATTGGCGTGATGAGCCTGTCGTTTGATCACCGCATTATTGATGGCGCTGTCGGCGATCAGTTCCTGGCGCACATCAAAAAGACGATTGAAACGACTGATTTTTCAGCGTTGGTGTAATACAGGAGATGGGAGACAGGAGATAGGAGATAGGAGATGGGGCGCTCCCCTAACTCCCAACTCCTGTCTCCCAACGCCAAATGCCAATTTGCGAAACGCGTTATTTCGACCTGCTTCCTTACGGCGAAGCGCATGAACTGCAAAAGCAGTTGGTCGAAAAACGCAAAGCGGACGAAATTCCCGACACGCTTTTGCTGCTGCAACATCCGCACGTCATCACCCTGGGACGGGCAGCAGATCGAACAAACATTCTGGCCGACGAAGCAACTCGATCAAGATTTGGCGTCGAGCTTCACGAAACCGGGCGCGGCGGAGATGTGACGTACCACGGGCCAGGCCAATTGGTCGGTTATCCGATCATCAAACTGTTGCCCGGTCGCCAGGACATTCGCCGGTACGTGCGCGACCTTCAGGAAGTGCTGATCCGAACCGCCGCGGATTTTGGCGTCGAAGCCGAGCCGCGAGGCGGAGAGTTCGTCGGCGTTTGGGTTGGCGATGACAAACTGGCCGCCATCGGCATTCGAATCTCTCGCTGGGTGACCATGCACGGATTCGCATTCAACGTCACCACTGATTTGAACTACTTTCAATTGATTGTGCCGTGCGGCATTAAAGGACACGGCGTAACTTCGCTCCAACAACTCACCGGCAAGCAGTTCGCGTTACAAGAAGTCGCCGAACGTGTGAAACACCACTTCGGCGAAGTGTTTAACCGCTCGATTCACTGAAATGCTCTATGCGCAAACTCTCGCTCACCCAACAGATTTTCATCGGACTGTTCATCGGCATTTTCATCGGCTGGCTGATTCATCGCTCGGATCACGCGCCGGACTTGCAACAACAACTGGTCCAATCCATCAATAGCCTGGATGCCGATCCGCAAGCCAAAACAGATTTATTGACGGCGCTGGGCCGCGTGGATACGCCCGCCAAAGCCGCCGACTTCATTAAGACAGTCAACCAATCCAACCTGACTTCGCCAGCCAAAGATCAGGTGCTGGCTTCCGCCAACGAACTTAACGCCGCGTACAAACACAAAGAAGAATGGATTCAGTGGGTGCGCGTGCTGAGCCGTATCTTCCTTAACTTGATTAAGATGCTGATTGCGCCGTTGATCTTTTCCACGCTGGTTGTGGGCATCGCGGGTGCGGGCGATATGCGGAAAGTCGGGCGTGTTGGGATAAAAGCGATGGCCTATTTCACGATGGCCACACTGCTGGCACTGGTTATCGGCCTGATCGCGGTGAACATCACCAAACCCGGTCTGGGCGTGAACCTGCCCAGTGAACAAAGCGCCGAAGCCAAAGAGATCGCCGCAAATGCCGGAAAGATGACGCCGCAAAACCATATTGTGAACGTCTTTCCCACCAGCCTGTTTAAATCTCTGGCCGAAAACGACGTGCTGCAAATCGTCGTGTTCAGCCTGATTTTTGCTGTGGCGCTGGCGGGCATCGGCGACAAAGCGAAACCAATGATCGCGTTTTGCGAATCGCTCTCTGAGGCCATGTTCAAGTTCACCAACTACGTCATGAAGTTTGCGCCGTGGGGGGTCGGCGCGGCCATTGCGGTCACGGTCGGCGGCAAAGGCTTGGGCGTCTTGTGGAATCTGGCCAAGTTGATTCTGACGCTTTACGGCGCGCTGGCCGTTTTCATCCTGATTGTGCTGGTTCCTGTTGCCTTCATGATCCGCCTACCGTTCAAGCGTTTTTTCCAACTGGTCAGGGAACCCGCGACGCTGGCTTTTGTGACGACTTCCAGCGAATCGGCGTTTCCGAAAGCGCTGGAAAACATGGAGCGCTTGGGCGTGCCGCGCCGCATCGTCAGCTTTATTTTGCCGCTGGGCTATAGTTTCAATCTGGACGGTTCGACGTTGTATCTATCGCTCGCCGCAATGTTCGTCGCGCAGGCCGCCAACATACACCTTACCGTCGGGCAGCAAATCACAATGTTGCTGACCCTGATGCTTTCAACCAAAGGCATCGCCGCTGTTCCGCGCGCTTCGTTGGTGGTGCTGGCCGGCACATTGGCGCAATTCGGACTGCCGCTGGAAGGCATCGCATTGATCCTGGGTGTGGACGAATTCATGGACATGGCGCGCACGGCAACCAACGTTATCGGCAACTGTCTGGCAACGGCAGTCGTTGCACGCTGGGAAGGCGAATTTAACGATGCGGGTAATGAAGTCGTTGCGCCAATTGATCCAACGATCACGCCGCATCACCACTAGCGGTCGGTTATAATCAAAACATTATGAGATCACTAAAAGACAGATTGCCGAAACCGGAATGGCTGAAGATCAAGCTCAACATGGGCGAAGACTTTCTGGAAGTCCGCCGGATGATGAACGATCTGAATCTGAACACGGTTTGCCAGGAAGCTCGCTGCCCGAACATTTATGAATGCTGGTCGAATCGCACTGCGACTTTTATGATCGCAGGTGACGTTTGCACGCGGCGTTGCGGATTTTGCGCCGTCAGCAAAGGCGAGCCGAAACCGCTGGATGTTGGCGAACCGATGCACGTCGCCGAGGCGGTTCAAAAGCTGAACCTGCAACACGCTGTCATCACGGGTGTCAACCGCGACGACAAATCTGACGGCGGAGCCGAACATTGGGCAGCAACAATCAAAACTGTTCGGGCATTGAACCCGGATTGCAAAGTCGAAGTCCTGATTCCCGATTTTGAAGGCAATCAGGAAGCGTTGCAGGTAGTGCTGGACGCCCAGCCAGATGTGCTGAATCACAATACGGAAACGGTTCCGCGCCTATATCGCCGCGTCCGTCCGCATGCGCAGTACCAGGAATGGACGATGAAACTGCTTCGTCGAGCCGCCGATTATCGTGACAGCGTTTTACCGGCGATGTTGACCAAATCGGGCATTATGGTTGGCCTTGGCGAAACGACCGAAGAAATCATCGAAACCATGCGCGACCTTCGCGTGGCGGATTGCGACATTCTGACCATCGGCCAGTACCTGCAACCATCAGAGCGCCGCTTGCCGGTTGAAAAGTTTTACACGCCAGCGGAGTTTGCCGAATTCAAACGCATCGGTTTGGAAATGGGCTTCCGGTATGTCGAATCCGGCCCGCTGGTTCGGTCAAGCTATCACGCGCACGAACACAAACCGGAAAACGCTCACAAGTTGAGCGAAGCTTTATTTGAACAACCAACGAATCCGCGCGAGCTGCGCGTGCTGAACAATTTCAATGCAGCCGCATAATGAATTTTGCGGTTGGCCAAACTTTACGGGGAGAGAATTTTTTCGATGTACAAATTGGTTTTGATTCGCCACGGCGAAAGCACATGGAACAAAGAAAATCGCTTCACTGGCTGGACTGACGTTGACCTGTCCGACAAAGGCCGCGAAGAAGCCAAAACTGCTGGCGAGGTTTTGAAAGCCGAAGGCTTCACGTTTGATGTGGCATTCACTTCGGTGTTGAAACGCGCGATTCGCACACTTTGGTCTGTGCTGGATGGATTGGATTTGATGTGGATTCCGGTTCATCACTCCTGGCGGTTAAACGAACGCCATTACGGCGCGCTGCAGGGGCTGAACAAAGCCGAAACCGCCGCCAAGTTTGGCGACGATCAAGTCAAAATCTGGCGGCGCAGCTACGATATTCCTCCGCCGGTTTTGGAAAAGACGGATGAACGTTATCCCGGTAACGATCCGCGCTACGCCGATTTGAGCGAAGCTGAATTGCCGTTGACCGAATGCCTGAAAGACACTGTGGCGCGTATGTTGCCGCACTGGCATGAACAGATTGCTCCGGCAGTCAAAGCGGGCAAAAAAGTGATTGTCGCCGCGCACGGCAACAGCTTGCGCGCGCTGGTCAAATACCTGGACGACATTTCAGAAGAAGACATCATCAACCTGAATATCCCGACGGGCATTCCGCTGGTGTACGAGTTGGATGAAAACCTGAAACCGATCAAACATTATTACCTGGGCGATGCCGACGCGATTGCCAAAGCCGCCGAAGCCGTCGCCAATCAAGGCAAGGCTAAATAATCTTGGTACGCGATGCCTTCGGCTCGCGGTCTTGGCAATTAACCACATCCGCGAGCCGAAGGCATCGCGTACCCAGGCTGGAGGTTTCCAATGCCCATTCGCCGTCTGCTGATTCTGACGTTCCTTTGCGCTTCATCCATCATCGCCACTGCTCAAGATCGCTGGCCTCAGTTTCGCGGCGCACAATCCATGGGCGTTGCAGAAGACGCTAACCTGCCAGACAAATGGAGCGCCACAGAAAACGTCGCCTGGAAAACCGACATTCCTGGCATCGGCTGGTCTTCGCCAATCATCTGGGGCAACCAGGTTTTCCTGACTTCGGTCATCAATTCGGGCGACACCGAACCGCCCAAAAAAGGGTTGTATTTTGGCGGGGAACGCCCTGTTCCCCCGGCTGAACATCGCTGGATGGTATACGCCGTAGATTTCCGAACCGGCAAGGTCATGTGGGAGCGCGAAGTTTTCAAAGGCATTCCGAAATTTTCGCGGCATCTGAAAAACAGTTACGCGTCGGAAACTCCGGTCACGGATGGCGAACGCGTGTACGCGTATTTCGGCAATGTCGGCTTGTTCGTGTTTGACATGAAAGGCACGATGCTGTGGAAACAGATGTTCGACGCGAAAAAGACCCGGTTTGGTTGGGGCACGGCGGCTTCGCCAGTTGTGTACAAAGATCGGATTTACATCGTCAACGACAACGACGAACAATCGTTCCTGATTGCGCTGGACAAAAAAACCGGCAAGCAGATTTGGAAAGTTGACCGTGAAATCGGAACCAACTGGGCGACGCCATACATTTGGGAAAGCGGGCAACGCACGGAACTGATTGTTCCGGCGACCAAAGTTGTTCGCTCGTACGACCTGGATGGAAAGGTGCTGTGGGAATTCAAAGGCATGTCCACAATCGCCATCCCAGTGCCGTTTTCAAAATTCGGATTGCTGTACATTACGTCAGGCTACGTCGGCGATCAGCATCGCCCGGTTTACGCCATCAAGCCTGGCGCTTCGGGCGACATTTCGCTCAAAGAAGGCGAAACCAGCAACCAGTTCATCGCCTGGTATCAGCGCCAAGCCGGGCCTTACAACCCTTCGCCGATTGTGTATGGTGATTTGTATTACACCTTGCTTGACCGAGGATTTTTCACCGCCCACGACGCCAAAACCGGCAAGGAAGTTTACGGCAAACAGCGCATTGATCCAGCGTCGGGAGCCTTTACTTCGTCACCTTGGGCGTACAACGGAAAGATTTTCGCTTTGAGCGAAGATGGCGACACTTTCGTCATTCAGGCGGGAAACGAATACAAGCTGGTTGGGAAAAATTCGCTGGATGAAATGTGCATGGCGACGCCGGCAATTGCCAAAGGCAGCCTGGTCATTCGCACAGCGACAAAGCTCTATCGCATTACCAACACAGCGAAAAAGTAGCAACTTCACCAAGTCAGTACCGCGCGCGGTGGCAAGCTGCAATGTGAAGAAACCCGCTTCCTACCGGTCGCGGTACTGATTTGATCATCGTTCCTCACGCCTTCGGATGCGCTTTGTCGTAAACCTCCATCAGCTTGTCGGTTGAAACGTGGGTGTACTTTTGCGTAGTCGAAAGCCGCGCATGGCCCAACATTTCCTGAATCGCTCTCAGATCCGCTCCGGCATCCAGCAAATGCGTTGCAAACGAATGGCGCAAACTGTGCGGGCTGATGTGTTGCATGTCCGCGCACATCTTGACGTACTTATCCACCATCCTGCCCACCGACCTGGCGTTGATTCGCGTTCCCTGATAGTTGAAAAATAACGTTGCTGGATCGCGTTTGTCTTCATCAGCTTCGATCAGCAATTCTCCACGCACGGCCAGATAATTCTGCAAGGCCATCAGCGCGTGATTGCCGAAGGGCACAATCCGTTCCTTCCGGCCTTTGCCTTTTACCCGCACGGTTTGATTGGTGAAATCAACGTCGGTCAGATTCAGTCCGACCATTTCCGATACGCGTAAGCCGCTCGCATACAGCAATTCCAACATCGCTCGGTCGCGTTTCCCCAGCAGCGTTTCGGTGTCCGGTGTTTCGATGAAGCGAATCATCTGTTCGATGGTCAGGTGGTTGGGCAGTGTGCGTTCGACACGCGGCGAAGCCACCAGCTTGGCCGGGTTCATCTCCATCACGCCTTCGCGGCAAAGGTAGCGGAAAAAGGTTCTCAGACTGGCGACTTTGCGATGAATCGAGCTTTTCTTTTTCTTCTTTTCATACAACGAAGCCATGTATTCGCGGATCGTCAAATGATCTATGTCACGCACATTGACCGAACGCCGTTTGCCGTCTTTGTCTGGCGGTGCGACGTAATCGTAAAACTGAACCAAATCACTTTCGTAATTTCGCAGCGTGTGCGGAGAAGAATTCCGCTCGTACTTCAAATGTTTCATGAAATCATCCAGATATTTCTGCACTGCGAACTCCCGTAGATCTAAGCGATCACGTTTTTGTCGTTATCTTTTCTTTTCCTAGCGCGCTTCGGCCAGGCCAAGCAACGCTGCTTCCATCGCGATCTGGCGATTGATGTTGACGCGTAAACCTTTGCGAACTTCGCTGATCTTTTCACTCCACAAAGCCACGCGCGACAATCCAATTTTTGCGGCCAGTTGTTGTAGACGATCCGCCACATCTACGTTGACTATCTGATCTTGCGAAGCTCCGCCAGAGAGCAAAAACACATCCCGCAAGATCGAAATCAATAGATCAAGTTCCTTCTCAAACTCATCGCGCTCTTTTTTGCCGATGTATTCTGCCGCTTTCAGCAATCGAAACCGATCCTGCCCCTTTGCCATCAATTCCAACAACTCCATCAATGTGCGCCGCTCCTGGCGATACACAGACAAATCAAATGCCGTCGCCTGGCCAATGCGGCCTTCGCTAACACGGGCCAGCAGCGCAGTGTCCGCAGCCGGGTGCGGGTACTTTTCCGCCTGATATTTTTCCATTTCGGCGAGGGGCAATGGGGCGAAGCTGATTCGCTGCGCGCGTGAACGAATGGTTTGCAGCAATGAATTCGGGCGAGAGGTCAGCAAAACCAAGGTTGAAGTTGACGGCGGCTCTTCCAGGGTTTTCAGCAAACAGTTGGCGGCTTCGTCG
>CAYLJQ010000040.1:0-20517 GCA_964383955.1 uncultured Heliomicrobium sp.
AGCCGCAGCCACCATCGCTGCCGGAACTGTGGCTGGAACGGCTGCCGTTCCAGCGCTCGGCGCTGTTCGCAAAGCGGAAGCGCTGGAAGTAAACGTCCTTGGCGGCGCCGGTCGTGCGCAACAAGCTTACGACCTGCGTATCCAAGCAGCCGTTTTCCAAAAAATTCTTCCTTTGCCGGATCATCCGAACAATGGTGACGAGGATCGCTATCCAAACCGGATTGGCAGTTACTCCAAAGGATTGCCGCATAACTCGCTCGGCGAAGTTGACCAGGTTGCCTACAACGCGTTTTTGCGTGCGATCGAAACCGGCAACCCGGATGATTTTGAACGGATTCCGATGGGAGACAATCAGGTTCAGCTAAAAAATCCGCAGGGTGGATTGACCTTCGAAATGCAAGGCGGTGATCCGGGGCATTTTTATCAAACACCGGCTCCTGCGTTTGCCAGTGCGGAAATCGCTTCGGAAATTGCGGAAAATTACTGGATGGCGCTGACCCGTGACATCAATTTTGCCGACTATGATTCTCATCCTTTGACAGCTGCTGCTGCTGCCGATCTATCGAAATTCAGTAACTTCCGCGGGCCGCGATTCCGGCCAACTCTGGCTTTGCGTGGCCAATCCAGTTCCATTGGGCTTGACCTGACAAATGGAACCGAAGCCGCTGGCAGTGAAGCTAATCAACAAGAGCCACGGTCAATTCCAGTTCGCCAACAGCAAATTAGTGGGCCGGTGACCCCTGGAACTTTGTTCCGAGGCATAACTCCGGGCGATTTAGTGGGGCCGTACATTTCGCAATTTTTGTGGAAAGATTATGGATTCGGAGCCCAATTTGTCAGTCAGAAAATGCGGACGACCATTCCTGGAGATGATTATCTAACCACTTACAGCGACTGGCTTTATGCGCAAAACGCTCGCGGGAATTTGAACTTGCCAAATCGCTACGACCAAACCCGACGGTACATTCGCAATGGACGCGACTTGGGCGAATGGGTTCACATTGATTATCTTTACCAGGCTTATTTCAACGCAATGGCCGTGCTGTTAAGCGTTGGAGCGCCAACTGATCCCAACAATCCTTATAACAAATATCGCAATCAGTGCGGGTTTGGTTCGTTCGGCAACCCGCATATTCAGGCACTACTTACTTCCGTTGCCACCAATGCCTTGCGCGCGGTCTGGTTTCAAAAATGGTACGTCCATCGCCGTCTGCGTCCGGAAGCATTTGCAGGACGCATCCACAACCATTTGACCAGAGCCACCACCTATCCGATCAACAACGAGATTCTGGTTTCCGGCGCGGTAGAGGAAGTCTATCGCAAATATGGCACCTATTTATTGCCGGTCGCCTTTGTCGAAGGTTGTCCTTCTCATCCGGCATACGGCGCTGGACATGCCACCGTAGCAGGAGCATGCGCAACGGTGCTGAAATGGTGGTTTGACGAATCTTGGGTGATTCCCGATCCGGTTGTCGCATCTCCCGATGGTTTGTCGCTGCTTCCGTATCGAGGGGAAAGCCTGACGGTCGGCAACGAACTGAACAAGGTGGCTTCAAACGTCGCTCTTGGCCGCAACATCGGCGGAGTGCATTGGCGTTCAGATGCAACGGAATCCTTGAAGTTTGGGGAAGCCGTCGCAATCAGTGTGCTTCAGGATCAGAAACATTGCTGGAATGAGCGTTTCGACGGATTGTCGCTGACCAAATTCGATGGAAGCCGAATCACAATATAACGGGTTCAGTCATTTTTTGTTGGCCAGTGGAATGACAAAAGGCAAAAGCGGAAACCCAGGTATCCGCTTTTGCCTTTTGTGTTTCGGGGAAGTGATTTATGCGTTCAGAAATTTCGCCAGCCAATTTGTGATGATTGCTTCGTCGGTAGGTGCGTCGAAGTTCGCCGCATTGACCTTGTCTGCCCCGATCAGTTCTGTCCGCCCGCGCACCAGAGATTCAACATAGGCTGCAGGAAATTCCGGGTGCCCCTGAATTCCCAGCATCGTTTCGCCGACCCGAAACATGGCCACGGGGCAATGATCGCTCTCTCCCAGCACTTCGCTGTTTTCTGGCAATCGCACGACCTGATCACGGTGCGAATACTGAATGCCGCAACTGGATTGCTCCGGCTGCATCCAGCTTTCCTGCTTGACGACGTTCAGGCTGTGAACGCCGATGCCCCAGCCTTGCAAAGCCTTTTCGACTTTGCCGCCCAGCGCTTCCGCCATTACCTGATGGCCGAAGCAAATTCCAACAAAGGGTTTGTCGCCGTCTCGCAATTGCCGCAGAAAGCCTTTCAGCTCCTGAATCCAGTCATCTTCGTCATAAGCTGAAAACCGCGAACCAGTGCAGACAAATGCTTCACATGCGGTTGTCGAGGCAGGGAATTCGCCGTTACGAACATCGAAACTCACCAATTCCAATTGCGGCGCGTGACGATTGAACAGGTCGGCAAACATCTGCCGGTAATCTCCGGCAATCGGCAGCAAGTCCTCTCTGACGTGATCACATTCCAGCAAGCCGACCTTCATAAGCTCAGCCTCAAGTGGAAGGATTTTGGCCGCGTGAAGGCTTCAAAGCCCAGCCGCGACAGCGTGCAGCCGCGCCCGGAATCTTTGACGCCCGCCCAGGCCAGCGCCGGGTCAAGATAGTCGCAGCGGTTCATGTAAAACGTGCCGGTTTCGATCTGGTCGCCGATGCTGAGCGCGGCATCAACGTCCGTAGTCCAAATCGAAGCCGTCAGTCCATACTTGCTGTCGTTCATCAACCGGATGGCTTCTTCGTCATTTTTGACCGGCATGATGCCGACGACAGGCGCGAAGGTTTCTTCAGTCATCACCAGCATTGAATGGTCCACGTTGACCAAAATCTGTGGCGCTAAGTATGGTGTTCCGGCTTTGCTGGCAGGGAAAAGGCTTTCGTCAACGAGCGCCTTTGCGCCTTTCGACAAGGCTTCGGCGATGTGAGCGCGCGCTTTGTCAGCGGCGTCCGTGCGAACCATAGGGCCAAGCGTGATGCCACCTTCCAGCGGATTGCCGAGTTTGTATTGTTTGGTCAATTCAACCGCGCCTTCGACAAACTGGTTGTAAACGTCTTGATGCACGTAAATCCGCTCAATTGCGCAGCACGATTGGCCAGAGTTGAACATTGCGCCATCCACCAGATTTTCAATTGCGCCAGCCAGGTTTGAATCGGGGCGAACATAGGCCGGATCTTTGCCGCCGAGTTCCAATCCCGTGGCGATGAAGCGTTCGCTGGCGGCGCGCTGCACGGCGTGGCCTCCGGCGACGGAACCTGTGAAGGCGACAAACCCGATGCGCGAATCCTTGATGACTTCGGCAACGTGGTCGTGGTCAATGTGCAGGAATTGAAAGACGCCTTCAGGCAAACCGGCAGCAGTGAAAGCTTCAGCGTAACGTTCAGCAACCAGAGGCGTTTGCGGGGCGATTTTCAGCACAACGCTGTTGCCCGCCAGAATCGCCGGAACCACCGCATTGACCGAAGCCAGCCACGGATAATTCCACGGAGCCAGCACTAATACTGTTCCCACCGGTTCGCGGCGGATAAAGCGCTGGAAGTTTTCTTTCGGCTCAAGGGCGATGTCGGCGATCTCGCGTTCGGCAATGTCGCACATGAAGTTGACCCGCTCGTTAAAGCCTCGGCGAAGCTCGAACGGGCTGTAAGCGATTGGGCGTCCGATTTGCCAGGTCAGCTCTTTGCCAATTTCGTCGGAATGTTCGACCAACCAGTCTTTCATCCGTCGGCATATTGCTGCGCGTTCGCTGACCGGAGTTCGCCGCCACTCGGTTTGCGCGGCGACGGCTTTGGCCAGTGTGGCTTCGATTTGTTGTGGAGTTGCGAGTTGGCGTTCGGCGTAAACCGAACCGTCAATCGGCGAGATCGTTTGTTGTATGTGTTTTGTCATAATTTCAATTCAAATCAGAATGGCAATTTTCAAACAAACAACTTCGTTTGTTTGAAATGGCTTGGTGCAAGTTCCTATGCACAATCGCTATGGGAATAAGAATTCCAAACTTTCACCGCCACGAAGTTGCCCCCATCGCCCCAGAAGCGAACGGTGTTCGGCAGTTACCCGACGGCAGAATTCGGGCGTTAAGTAAGCTGGTGGAGTCGCGGATAGAAGTTCCATGTATTCGCGGATTCTCTGGCAAACTTCTTGGAAGTCCGTTTCTGGCGCGAACGGCCCGTGGAGCGCGCCGACTATGGTTTCCGTGGTTTGGATTTCAGCGAGCAAAATCGGCGCTGTTTCTTTAATTGCCCTGGGGCTAAGCTCATTCAGGTTCTTACCAGCCTTGACCATTCCAAAAAATGAATTCTGAAGATTCGCCGCGCGTTCGACGACCCAGTGCAACAAGTCGTGCCTGAAGTAGCTGCGAAACTCCAAACTCGCTGCGGTTTTTGAGCCATCTTCCCTGGAACATTCAAGTCTGTATCTTTCCGGTGTTTCCTTGATAAACAGAACTTTCATATCGAACTTCACCTTCCAGTGCTGGCTGCCCGTTCTCTCTTGCTGCCGTCAATCTGCTTGAGCAACTCCTTGACAGCCGTATCAAGCTGACTATCGCGGCCCGTGTAGCTTTCGCCTATGGGACGCGTCACAGGCAAATCAACCGGACGAGGATTCAGTTCCATGGTCTGGCCGGTGTTGTCCTGCACGCGCACGCGAGGCATGCGGAATCCAGTGCCATCCATCAATTGAATGTTCCAGGTGTAAATGATCCAGCCGGATGTTGGTTCACCAACGACTTTGCCGAGTTTCAATGTGCGGTAACCTTCGGTGAAATCTTCGGCGTCGGAAAGCGAATGTTGATTCGTGACCAGAATTGTCGGCGCTTCCAGGGAACGTTGGCCCAGATAGCTGCGCGCCGGAGCAGACGGCATTCCGCGCTGCGTCATTGTCAGGTACCCACGCCGCGCCAGCACATCAATCGCGTACACGTTGACGAAGCCGCCGTTGTTATTGCGAACGTCCACGACGACGCCTTCGCGCGCGTGATTTTCGTCATCCAGGTCTGTGTAAAGTTGCGCCAACGATTGCGCGGACATATCCGGCATGTGAACGTAACCAAGCCGTCCGTTGCTGACTTTGGCAACGTAAGCGCGGCACTCTTCCACCCATTGGCGATAGAGCAAGCCTTTTTCCGTTCCGGTAGTCGTGGGGCGAACAACGACTTCGCGTGGACTGGAACCATCAGCCGACGACGAAACCGTCAGCGCAACGCGGCGATTGGTTTTGTATTGCAGCAATTCGTCCAGGTTCGTTTGCGCGTTGATGCGCGCGCCTTCGACCGCCAAAAGGTAATCGCCGACTTTGATGCCGCCAGCAATCGCTGCCGGGCTGAGCGTGATGAGTTCGGTTACTTTCAACCGCCCGTTCGTTTCGTATTCGTTGCGGTCGAACCGCAAACCGAGTTTGCCTACCGGCGCAGTTTGGGTGCCGCCTGTGAACGGTGACGAAACGCCCAGATGCGAAGCGTTCAGTTCGCCGACCATCAAGTTCAAAATGCGGCGCATTTCTTCCGGTGTGCGCGCTCCGGCAACACGCGGTTCATATTCAGCGCGAACGGCTTCCCAATTCGCGCCGTGATATTTGTCGTCGTAAAAATGATCGCGCTGCAAGGTCCAGGCCTGTTTGAACACTGCCAGTTTTTCCTGGTTGAAATCCACGTCCATTTCGGCAGTGACCGCGACGGGGCGAGCCTGGCGTGTGTCCATATTGATCACACTGACCCGGCCCTGTTCCAGGAAGTAAACTTCTTTTCCGTCTGGTGAAAACTGCGCGTCGTTTTTGAACCCCGCCGTCGAAGTCAGTTGACGCGCTACAGGCTGTTCGCGTCCAAGTTCATCCAGTGACCACGTGTAAAGATTCGTCTGGCCTTCTGCGCTGGCGCTCATCAACAGCGTTTTGCCGTCCGGGCTGATCGTCAGTGAATTCACGTCCACGCCTACTGGCAACAAGCTTAACCGTTGCCGAATACCATCAAAGACGATTTCAACTGGTTTGGCGGCATTTCTGCCGGTGGCAGGTGGCACGTCTGGCCTGGGCTCTGCCGGTTGTTGGGGTGGCTGTGCTGGCGGTGTTTGCGGACGCCCTGGAATACGAGGCGATTCTTCGCGGAACAAATCGCGGAACTGATCTTCGCGGAACTTCGGCGTGCGCGGCAGTAAATCTACGCGTGCAATCTGGCCTGCTTCCGTTCGCATCACGGTTTGGAACAACAGGTAAGTTCCGTCGGGACTCCATGAAATTGAACTGCCGGAATTCGACGCCAGCGAACTGATTTGCCGGGCTTCGCCGCCCGCCGCTGCGACAGCGTAAATGTTGCGAAAAGATTTGTTGCTGACTGCTGAAAACGCCAGCCATTTGCTGTCCGGCGACCACGCGAAAGAACGATTGCTGGTGAATGGCGGACGATCCATTTTGGCGCTGGCCAGTTTGCGCTCTTGTTTCGATTCAGTTTCGTAAACGCGAAGCTCGTTGCCATCGCGCACAAACGCAATCAATTTGCCGTCGGGAGAAAAGCGCGGCGCGGCGTCTGCTGTTGCGCCGTTGGTCAATTGCGTTTCCGTATTGCTGGGAAAGTCATACAAAAACAGGTGTGGCGCGCCATCGCGTTCGGATATGTAAGCGATGCGCTTGCTGTCGGGCGACCAGACAACATCGCTTTCCGCCGCTACGCTGCGCGTCACACGCACGGCATCGCCGCCGTCTTTGGATGAAGCGGCGAAGATTTCACCGCGCACAGAGAAGGCGATTTTTCTGCCATCAGGCGAAAGAGCCAAGTCTCCGAAGCCATTGTTCAGCGCTAAATGCTCAATGCTGGGGCTAGCCTGAGCGCCGCGACGAACAATTTGAACTTCAGCGGTTTGGCCGCTTGCCGTGTCGAATTTCCAGATGCCGAAGTTGCGTTCAAAGACAATTGTTTTTCCGTCATAACTGATGGTTGGCCACAGCACACGTCCGCTGGTGAATTTGGTCAGTTGTTTGGCTTGGCCGCCGATTTGTTTCGACCACAAGTTTTGCGCGCCGCTGCGATCAGAAGCGAAAAAGAGCGTGCGGCCATCGGCGCTCCACATCGGCCATTGGGTTTTCGCTCCGCGTTCGATTACCTGTTCATATTTGCCACCGTCGTTCAGCAGCCAGAGTTCTGATTCGTCCAGATGGCTGTGGCCTTTTCGCCACCATTGCCCGGCGCTGTTACCGCGCGCGGCAAACGCCAGCGTTTTGCCGTCAGGCGACGGCGCAGCGAAAAATTCGCTGGTGTACCGATCCGCCGTAACTTGCATTGGCGTGCCGCCTTCACTGCTGACGCGGAAAATATCATTCATCCCGGCGATGTCTTTGCTGGACGATGTAAAGTAAATCCATTTGCCATCGCGCGACCAGCCGTCCAGTTGATCGTTGCCGTCGTCAAATGTCAGCCGCCGCAAATCGCCCGTACCCAAAGTCAGCACGTAAATATCGCCGCTTCCAGTTCGATTGGAACCGAACGCCAACTTCTTGCCATCAGGCGAATAGATCGGGCGTGATTCGTTGGCGGAATGCGCCACCAGCAATCGTGCTTCGCCGCCATTGGCAGGAACCGTCCAGATATCCCCGCCGGAAACAAACGCGATTTCGGTTCGATCCGGCGAAATCGCAGGTTCGGCAAAATAGGGCAGCGCCTCTTTTGGCGTTTGCCCAACGGTAATGAAAGAAAGCAGCGACAACAGCACAACGATTCGGACGCGCGACTTAGTCATAAAAACCTCGCTTGATGGGTGAAGCTGGAAATACACAAACCTGCTGTTGAGCAATTTTGCTCAACAGTGAGCAACTTTGCCCAATGGAATTCCGGTAAATGCCGGTAACTATTTGATATTGCGTTGGCATAAGCCTTGCTGCCACACATCGTAATGAAGTGAACCGGACTGAACAAGAGGAGGGAATCCGCCGTGAAAGAATTTATTACCCTGGACGGCAACGAAGCCGTTGCCTCAGTCGCATATCGTTTAAGCGAAGTCATTGCCATTTACCCGATCACACCTGCTTCGCCGATGGGGGAATGGGCGGACGCCTGGGCATCACAAGGAAAACTAAACCTGTGGAACACGGTTCCCGCCGTTGTCGAAATGCAAAGCGAAGGCGGCGCGGCAGGTGTTGTTCACGGAGCGTTGCAAACCGGCGCACTGGCCAGCACGTTTACTGCCTCGCAAGGTCTGTTGTTGATGATCCCGAATATGTACAAGATTGCCGGGGAATTGACGCCGACTGTATTCCACATTGCGGCGCGTTCGCTGGCTGCGCAGGGACTTTCGATTTTTGGCGACCACAGTGACGTCATGGCTACGCGTGCAACAGGCTGGCCGATGCTTTGCTCCAATTCTGTCCAGGAAGCGCAGGACTTCGCATTGATCGCCCACGCCGCCAGTTTGCAATCGCGGCTGCCGTTTCTGCATTTTTTTGACGGGTTTCGCACTTCGCATGAAATCGCCAAGATCGAACCGCTTGGCGATGAAGTGCTGCGCGCGTTTATGGATGAAACACGGATCGCCGAATTTCGTGCGCGTGCGTTGTCACCCGACCATCCGACATTGCGCGGCACCGCGCAAAATCCGGATGTGTATTTCCAGGGACGCGAAACCGTCAACCCGTTTTACGTTGAGTGCGCAAATATAGTTGAACGCACGATGAACCTGTTCGCAGAACTGACCGGGCGGCAATACAAACTTTACGAATACCATGGCGCAGCGGACGCTGAACGGGTCATCATCTTGATGGGATCAGGCGCAGAGGCCGTTCACGAAACCGTAGATGCATTGAATGCCCAAGGCGGGAAAGTCGGGGTGTTGAAAGTGCGGCTCTATCGTCCGTTTGATGTCGTACGGTTTGTCGCCGCTCTGCCGATTTCAACCAAAGCCATTGCAGTGCTTGACCGAACAAAAGAACCCGGCAGTGCTGGCGAACCGCTGTATCAGGACTGCGTGACAGCGCTGCACGAAGCTTCGCTATCCATATTGCCAAAGATTGTCGGCGGCAGGTACGGGTTGTCGTCCAAAGAGTTCACTCCGGCGATGATCAAGGCAGTGTTCAACAATCTGGCACAACCGCAGCCGAAAAATCATTTCACCATAGGCATTCGCGATGATGTCAGCCACACCAGTTTGGAATTTGACGAAACGTTCTTGATCGAACCTGCCAATGTGACGCGCGCAGTCTTTTACGGACTTGGTTCGGACGGCACTGTGGGAGCGAACAAAAACTCCATCAAGATCATCGGCGAACAAACCGATCATTACGCCCAAGGCTATTTCGTTTACGACTCAAAAAAATCCGGTTCGGAAACCGTTTCGCATTTGCGATTTGGGCCGCAGCCGATTCGTTCAACGTATTTGATTCAGCAAGCGCATTTCGTGGCTTGCCATCAGCCAGTGTTGATGGAACGTCACGACGTGTTGGACGTGATTGAACCCGGCGGCGTCTTTTTGCTGAACACGCCTTTTGCGCCCGAAGAAGTCTGGTCGCATTTGCCGCTTCGCACGCAGCAACAGATTCTGGACAAGAAGCTGAAGTTTTATGTCATCAATGCCGACCGCGTTGCCCGTGAAAGCGGAATGGGGAAACAGAACAACACTGTGTTGCAGGTTTGCTTTTTCGCCATCGCTGACGTGTTGCCGCGCGAAGAAGCGATTGCCGCGATCAAAGATTCCATCAAGAAAACTTACGGCAAGAAGGGCGAAGAAATTGTCCAGATGAATTTGCGCGCAGTGGACGAAGCGCTGGCGCATCTGCACGAAGTTACTCCACCGACGAAACTCAACGGCCATTTGGAATTGCCGCCATCGGCGTTTCTGGATGCTCCGCCGTTTGTGTGCAACGTGCTGGGCGAAATATTCGCTGGTCGTGGCGATGCGTTGCCGGTTAGCGCCATGCCGATTGATGGCGTGTTTCCGACGAACACTGCGCGTTGGGAAAAGCGAAATATTGCAGCGGAAATTCCGGCGTGGGATCCGCAAGTCTGCATTCAGTGCGGCAAGTGCGCGATGGTTTGCCCGCACAGCGTCATTCGCATCAAGGTTTATGACGAACAGCATCTGACTTCGGCACCCTCGACATTCAAAGCCTGCGACGCCAAAGACCGCGAATGGACAGGGCAAAAATACACCATTCAAGTTGCGCCGGAAGATTGCACAGGCTGTGGCATTTGCGTGGACATCTGCCCGGCGAAAAACAAATCTCAGGCGCGACTGAAAGCGATCAACATGGTGCCGCAACCGCCGCTACGCGCAGCCGAACGCGACAACTGGGATTTTTTCCTGGGCATTCCTGAAACTGACCGGCGGCTGATCAAAATTTCCAACATACGCCAGCAGCAGTTACAACAACCGCTGTTTGAATTTTCCGGCGCATGTTCCGGTTGCGGCGAAACGCCGTATTTGAAATTGCTGTCGCAACTGTTCGGCGATCGCGCACTGATTGCCAACGCCACGGGATGCTCTTCGATTTACGGCGCGAACTTGCCGACCACGCCGTGGTCGCAAAACGCCGAAGGTCGAGGCCCCGCCTGGGCGAATTCCTTGTTTGAAGACAACGCCGAATTTGGACTTGGCTTTCGTGTCTCGCTGGATAAGCAGCGTGAATTTGCCGAAGAGCTTTTGAAAAAAGCGGCTGTGCAGGTGGGTGATGATTTGGCCACGGCGATTCTGACGGCTTCGCAAACTGACGAAGCGGAGATTCACCAGCAGCGCGAACGCGTTGCGGCTTTGAAAGAAAAACTGCTTCAGTTGCAAACAGACGAAGCCAAATTGCTGCCGCCGCTGGCGGATTTGCTGGTTAAAAAGAGCGTATGGATTGTGGGCGGCGATGGCTGGGCGTATGACATTGGTTTTGGCGGGTTGGATCACGTGCTGGCCAGCGGTCGCAACGTCAACATACTGGTGCTCGATACGGAGGTTTATTCCAACACGGGCGGCCAAATGTCGAAAGCGACCCCGCGCGCTGCAGTGGCGAAATTCGCCGCAGGCGGCAAACACGCGCGCAAAAAAGATTTGGGTTTGATTGCCATGAGCTACGGCAACGTGTACGTCGCCAGCGTGGCAATGGGTGCGCGCGATGAACATACGTTGAAGGCTTTTCTGGAAGCCGAAGCGTACGAAGGCGTCTCGCTAATCATCGCGTACAGTCACTGCATCGCGCACGGCATCAACATGACGACAGCAATGCAAAACCAAAAAGCTGCCGTCAATGCAGGTCACTGGCTGCTTTATCGCTATCACCCGGAAGCGGCGAGTCACGCGCTATCGCTGGATTCGCCTGCGTTGAAAGTGCCAATTGAAAATTATCTGTTGATGGAAAATCGTTTCAAGATGTTGACCAAAAGTCATCCGGACGAGGCCGGTCGGCTGTTTGAACAGGCGCAGCAGGATGTCACGGCGCGTCGCCGGTTGTATGAGTCGCTGGCAGCACGTCCGGCAGCTCAAGAAACCAATACTACGGAGAGCAAGTAATGAGTTTGCAGACCAATTATCTGGGAATGATGCTGCGCACGCCGCTGGTGGTGTCCGCTTCGCCGCTGTCGCAAAATCTGGACAACATCAAACGAATGGCTGAAGCGGGCGCATCCGCCGTTGTGTTGTATTCGCTATTTGAAGAACAGTTAATGCTGGAACGATACGAATTGCATCACCACATGACACATGGAACCGAAAGCTTTGCCGAAGCCCTGAACTTTTTTCCTGAACCGGAGTTTCTGCAATTCGGATTGGATGCGTATCTGGAGCATATTCGGCGGGCGAAACAAGCCGTAGACATTCCAATCATCGCCAGCATGAACGGAACCCATTTGGGGCGCTGGGTGGAATCTGCCAAACGCATTGCGGAGGCCGGAGCCGATGCCTTGGAGTTGAATATCTACTCTGTAGCCACAGACCCAATGATTACGGGCGCGCAGGTTGAACAGGATTATCAGGAAATCGTCGCGGGGGTGAAAGCCGCGATCAAGATTCCCGTGGCGGTGAAGCTGGGGCCGTTTTTCAGCAGCTTTGCCAACATGGCCAAGCGGTTGGATAACGCGGGCGCTGATGCACTGGTGTTGTTCAATCGGTTTTATCAGCCGGATTTTGACCTGGAAGCTTTAGAAGTCAGAACAAATGTGTTGTTCAGCCGCTCTTCGTCCATACGGTTGCCGCTGCGCTGGATTGCCATTTTGTATGGACAAATTCGGGCGCAACTGGCCGCCACCAGCGGCGTGCATTCGGCGATTGATGCGCTGAAACTATTAATGGCCGGAGCGAATGTGACGATGTTGTGTTCCGTGTTGTACGAACGCGGGTTGCCGCAAATCGGTTTGATCGAACGCGCGATGTTGGAATGGATGGACAAGCACGAATACGTTTCGGTGGCCCAGATGCGCGGAAGTTTAAGTCAATTGCATTGCCCCGATCCGTCCGCTTATGAACGCGCGCTGTATGTCCAGGCAGTTCACAACTACACCCCGCGTTAGGTTTGTTTGGCGCCTTGTCGCTGAACCATTCTGAAATAATAGCCTTGTTGTTTCAGCAACTCCGCGTGTGTGCCGCATTCAACCAGCTTGCCCTGGCGCAAGACTAAAATCTGATCGAAGTCTTCAAACGAAGTCATGTGATGCGCAATGACCAGAGTGGTTTTTCCTTGCCGCAGTTGATCCAGCGCTGCATGAATCAGGTCGGCTGATTCGGCGTCCACGGCGGAAGTCGGTTCGTCCAGAATCAACACCGAAGGGTTTTTGATGACGGCGCGCGCCAGGGAAATTCGCTGGCGTTGCCCACCGGAAAGCGTGCTGCCCCGTTCACCCAGAATCGTGTCATAGCCATCGGGCAAGGCGCTGATGAAGTCGTGCGCATGGGCTTCGCGTGCGGCGGCTTCGATTTCGCCCATCGAAGCGTCTGGTTTTCCGTAAGCAATGTTTTCGCGAATCGAAGCTCCGAAAAGCAACGCGTCCTGCAACACCACGCCGATTTCATTCCGCAGCGTGTCGCGCCGGTAATCTTCGATATTGATTCCGTCCAGCCGGATTGCCCCAGCATTTGCGTGGTAAAAGCGCAAAATCAAATTGGCGATGGTGGTTTTGCCGGAGCCGGAAGAACCAACCAATGCGATTCGTTGCCCTGGTTCAATTTTGAAAGACACGTCGCGCAATACTTCCTTGCCATCGCCGTAATCGAACGAAACCTTGTCGAATACGATTTCGCCATTCAGCCGCTTTGCTATGGTGACGGGCGATTCGCTCCAACGCTCCGGTTCGGTATCCAGTATTTCTCCGATGCGCTGCAAACTAACCACCGCGCGCGACAATCGTGTTGAGGTTTTTGCCAGGTTTCGCAGCGGCTTGTACATATCGTTCAGATACGCGACAAAGACCAGCAATGCGCCGGGCGTCAATTGACCTTTGATCACTGCCAGCGATCCATACAGAACGGTCGCCCACAACCCGGCAGCTTTCAGCAATTCAACAGCGCGCGTAGCCACCGCCGACATTCGTTCCGTTTTCAGGGCTTCGGCCAGCGTCTGGCTGCTTTCCAGTTCAAAGCGTTCCTGTTCGTACTGTTCGCGCCCGTAAGCTTTGACCAGTCGCACGGAACTCAACACCTCGCTCAGCCTGGCGGCCAAACGTCCTTCGCGTTGGCGTTGCTGGCGCACGGACGTTTTGAGTTGCCGGTAAACGCGAGCCAGTGCGTAAAACAGCAGCGGGAAGGTCGCCAGGGAAATCAGGCTTAATCGCCAATCCAGCAGCATCAAAATGACGAACATTGAACCGACGGTCAGCGCCTGTGATAACGAAAGCAGCACAGCTTCGACAAAACCATCTTTGAACGCCTCAGTTTCGCCCGTGACTTTCGCCAACAATTCTCCGGTTTTGGCGCGGTTGTGGAATGACAGCGAAAGCTGTTGCAGGTGGGCGAACAATTCGCTGCGCAGGGAATACACCAGGCGCTGGCCCAGGTACGACATCAGAAACTGTTGGCCGTAGGCAAAAACGCTGCCCAGCGCGGCGATGCCAAGAATGCCGAGCGAAATCAGGAATACTGCATAAGCTTTTCCCGTTTGCTGCACCGCAGCCAACCAGGCAAGAGAAGGCGGAAAAGGATTATCCAGCAGAACATGATCGAAAATCAGCTTCAGCGGCCAGGGTGCCAGTAACTCTGTTACGGTGAATCCGAGCATACAAAGCAGAGTCACGCCGATGCGTCCGCGCATTTGCCACAGTAACTCGCGCAGCAAGGCTCGAACATCGGCATGTTTTTCCTGTGTGCTTTGCATCAGTGGGTCAGTTTCAGCAAGCTTTGAAACGTGTGGCGTTGGACAATGGGAAAACGAGTGAAAAGTTGCAGCAGTTCATTCAATAAATCAAAGGCCGCATCATTCATCACTTTGTGATGCAACATAATGCCGATGCGATCATTTTCGGAGATTTGTCGTGAGAGCTGGGTTGCTATTTCCTCAAGCGAGCGGAGTTCTACGCCTCCACGCCAACGATATAAGTCCAGTGTCACAGGCAGATCTGCAAACTGACATCCCTCAAACGATGGCTGGCTGTGTTCGCGCGACAGCACTTGGAAACCCAATTCTTCAAGCACCGACGCGGTTGTCGCTGTACAACGGTTCCAGGGAGGAACAAACACCGGAAACCAGTTTTGTCCGAATGCGTCGTTCATTCGCGCTTGGCCAGCCGCGATGTCCGCCAATTGCTCCGCATAATTCCGGCTTGCGCCAAACTCGCATTTTTTGCCTTCGCGTTCGTGATTCACATGCAGCCAGCCGTGTTGGTTCAATTCAATCAACCTGGGAGCTTGTTGCAGGAGATGGTTGAGAAAAGCCGCCGCCGCCGATGTCAGCCGTCCAGGAATCACCGCCAGGTTGATGGGCGTGTTATGGCGTAAACAAATTTGCAGTAGCGCTCTCAATGAAGCTTCATCGTCATCAATGTCATCATCGCGCAGAAAGACGTTCAGCCAGCGGTTTTGCCGTTGTCGTTGCTCCAGCGCGGATTTCACCTGATCAAAAAAAGGAATCATTTGCCGCCACCGCGTTCTGCCAACAGGGTTGCCAACAGTTCCGCCGTGCGTGGCGCGCCTTGAAGATCAATTGGTGTGTGTGACGAATGGGCAGGAGCCGCAAGCGCTCGGCTAATTTCAGATGCCAGAAACTCCGGCGAAAGCCGCTCCGGTTCCAGCATGCGTACGTAGCCGAACTGTTCCAACTTGCGGGCGCGCCGGGTTTGTTCGTCGTTGTCGTGTTCATGGAAGGGATAAACCAACGCGCGCGTTTGCGATGCCAAAATGTCCATGCAGGTGTTGTAGCCTGCCATGCTGATGGAAAGCGCAGCGCGACTGAGCCAGGCGGGAAACTCAGTGGTATGGCGTTGCAAATTGGCTTGAGGCAGCGCTGAAGCTTGATCTTGTAATCGAGCGAATTGATCGTCAGGGATATGTGGACCAGCGAAAATCTGCAGCCGATGTGGAAACGGCAATTGCGGCGAAGCTTCCAGCGCGCAGGCAATCAGTTCGTGCCCGACGCGTCCACCGCCAATGCTGACCAGAATCAGCGGATCGGTTGTGTCGTTTACCTGCGAAATTTGGGTCGGTTGTGCGACGTAGCCGGTGTAACGAATCGGGCAGTTCAGATGCGCCACGCTGCCAAAAGTTTCTTCCAGTCGCTGCACGCGCGGGTCTGCGTGGACGAGCAACAAATCAAAAAACTGGTTCACGCGTTTGCAAACGTCAGCTTCGTAAGTTTCCTGCGAAGCGCGATGCACCAGAATGTCGCGCAGGCTGCAAACTATTTTCAGGCCTGGCTGTGAACTGCGAGCGTGCGTAAGCAATGGCAGCAGCTCAAAATTGAATTTCTTTCTGCCAAAAGGGAAGAGTTCGATCAGCAAAATGTCCGGCGAAAAACGGTCGAAGGTGGCGAGCAGCAATTCTTTTCGCTTTGTTTTAACCTCTTCCAGGCTGCCCTGATCTCCGACAACATATAAATGCTCAAAGGCCGTGTCCGAACGAAGCGCGGGCAGATAAACGACTTCCACCCAATCCGGCCAATGAAAACCGGGCACGGCTTCACCGCCGTATAGAAAGCAAACTTCGAAATCACGCAACGCGAATAACAATTCGCGGCTGCGAATGAAATGGCCAATGCCAAGCAAAGATTGGCAGTAAAACATTACGCGCTTTTTCATACCTGCATTGTAGCTTGCTTGATTCGTAACGCGACATCAACCTAGACGTTCGTTGCTGGCGTCTTTCAAACAGTCCAGAAACAAACGGTGCAGCGAGTGGATGGTTTGCTCTGCATCGAAAAATCGGCAAACTTTATCCCGCGCAGCGCGTCCCAGCGTTTGCCGCAGTTCCGCTGACGCCACCAGTTGTGCAATTGCCGCCGCCAGTGCTTCAGCATCCTTTTCAGGCACCAGCAAACCGCTTACGCCGTGTTCAATCAGTTCGGGGATGCCGGAAATGTTCGTCGAAATCACGGGCAAGCCTGTCGCCATCGCTTCGACCAGGACGTTCGGGATGCCGTCGCGGTCTCCGTTCGCGGCAATCTGACAGGGCAAAACAAACAGCGTCGCCTGATGATAAATCTTTTGCAGTTCTTCCTGCGTGACGGCAGGCTGCATGGTGATGACATCCGCTACATCCAGTTTTTGGATCAACGAAATGATTTCCTGTTCCCGAACTCCTGCGCCACTGATGAACAGGCAGCGAAACTTTACGCCATTGTCTTTCAACAATCGGCAAGCCTCGACAAGCGTATGAAATCCTTTTTTTTCAACGACGCGGCCCACAGTCATCAGCAAGGGGAAAGGCGATGTTGATTCTTGAGAATCAGGCGGGGTGAACTGTCGAGTATTCAACCCATGATAAATCGTATAAATCGGAGTTTCCGTTACTCCCAGATTCTTCAGATGCTGATGATTGGCTTCGGTGCAGGTAACAGCGAATTTCGCTTGGCGCAGCTTTGTTGGCAGTAAATCGCCGGGATTCAGCGCCTGCACGTAAATGTCTTTGGCATGTGCGGTGAAGCTGAACGGCAAGCCGCACATTCGGCTTGCCATCATCGCCACGGTGGTTGCCGAATGGCAAAAATGCGCGTGCAGGTGGCGAATTGTGCCGACTGCTAAAACCTGTCGGGCAATAAAGCCAGCCTGCAAAAACTCTTTGAAGAAAGATTTTTCCGGTTGCCAACGCACGCCGGTTCGATATTTCCAGGCGAATCGCAGCGCCAGCAGCAACGTGAAAAGGTAAGCGCCAGGACGGCTTTTGAGCAGTTGCCAATGACTGGGGAAAAATTTAGGCCCATTGTTCCACAGCCAAGTTCGGAAAGACGTTTCGCTCAGCGAACTGACTTGCGGCAAATGCTGGACAGGCGCTTTTGTGGCATCCACCACGGCGTGGCGCTGCGGATCGGTCAAATCCAATATGGAAAATAACCTCAACCGCAGCCCCAGTTTTTCCAGCAGGTAGATTTCGTTGGCGATGAACGTTTCGGACATTCGCGGATAACTTTTCAGCACGTATCCGATTTCCGGTTCTTTTGCCACTGCGCCTTGTCCAGTCATCTGTCTCGGTGAGCTTATTCGGGCGTGACGTAAGCCGCCGTGATGCCGCCATCCACCAGAAAGTCTGTGCCGGTGATGTACGACGATTCATCCGATGCCAGGAAGAGCGCGGCTTGAGCGATTTCTTTCGCTTCGCCAAACCGCCCCATGGGAATGTGAACCAGCCGACGCTGCTTCTTTTCGTCTGTGTTCAGATAGCTCATCAATAATTCAGTTTTCAGCGGTCCGGGACACAGCGAATTAACGCGGATGTTTTCTCGCGCGTGGCTGATTGCCAGTTCGCGCGACATGGCCAGCACAGCGCCTTTGCTGGCGGTATATGCAATTTGCGGAGTCGCCGCGCCAAGCACTGCCACAAACGAAGCCGTGTTGATGATGGAACCGCCGCCAGCGCGTTTCAGTGCCGGAATGCCGTATTTGCAGCCGAAAAAGACGCCTTTGGCGTTGATGTCCATCGTTAAATCCCAGATGGACTCGTCGGTGGTAACGGCGTTGTCGTCGTTGTGATGCATGATTCCGGCGTTGTTGAACAGAATGTTGAGCTTGCCGAATTCGTTTTCGGCGAAAGCAACCATCTGTTCGCAATCCGCTGCTTTTGATACATCCGCATGAACATAAGCCGCGTTGCCACGCGCCGCTTGGATCAGTTTGACGGTCTGTTCGCCCTCAGCGTCATTTACGTCCACGCAAATGACAGCTGCGCCTTCTTTGGCGAACAACAGCGCCGCCTCGCGGCCAATGCCGCTGGAAGCTCCGGTGATCAGAGCAACTTTGCCTTGTAATCTCATGATTGAAGTTTCCTCGTGAATGAAATTTGTAAGATGCCGCAAAGGATACGGAACAAATGTAGAGAAGGAAATAGCCGGAGAAAAACTGGCGAATGATTTTGGGCAGGAGAGATTTGCGCAGAGTTCAAACCTCAGTTTGAGAGAATCAAGCCGAGGTTTGAACGCTGAAGGGCGGTAGATTATTTGGCTTTCTTCGCCGTGAATTCTGTTGGCGGCACGTCGCGGCCTTCGATTGTGCGGGTAAATTTGATCTCGTCGCCGGAAACTTTTCCTTTGTAGATGATCTTGAATGAATTGCCCTGCACTTCGCGGGTTACGCTGAAAGAGACGTCGTCTCCGCTGACTTTGCCATCTGCGATAGCCATGTCGCCTTGTGGGTTTGAAATCGTGCCAGTCAATTTGTCGCCTTCGACTTTCAAGTTAAACGTGGTTTCAACCGTTGCTCCCTGGCGGCCAGGAACTTGAGCCGTCCATTTGCCAGTGACATCCGCAGCCCAGGCCAGGGTCGCCAGCGCCATGACCAGGCAAGCGGAAACAAAAAGAGTTTTGCGATTCACTGGATTTTCTCCTAGTGAAATTCCCTCCCGCCGCGGACGCCAGAGGTACAAGGGAACAGCAAAAAGGCGTGAGCGGTTTGCTCACGCCCGCATTGTTTTTTTTTACAGCACCCAGCCTTTGCGATATTCGCGGTGCAGGTATTGGTTGGCGTTATCATTGTTGGTGACTTTGCCAGCTTCGCCATCCCAGCGAATCAATTTGCCCTGACCGGTTTTCAGCGCGACGATGCCCAGCAGCATGGTTTCCGTTAACCGCGAAGCATATTCAAACGGACAGACCTGCTTGGATTGGCCTTTGCAGGTGTTGGCAAACTGCACTCGGTGGAGCGGTTTGTCCTTGTCGTTCCTGAACTTAACGCGCTCGTATTTCTGCGGCACTTTCTTGGCGTCTTCCATCAGGCTTTCCGGATAAATACGCGGCTTTTCGCCGTACGTGTCGTGCAGCAGCGTGCCTTTCGATCCGACGATGGCCACTCCGCCGCCGCGTTCCAGCGTGACGTTGTCGGGCACGAACGGCAGACGCGGAGCCATCAAACCGCCATCGCACCAGATCATTTTGACAGGCGGTTGGTTGCCGCGAGCCGGGAACTGATAAACCACTTGTGTCGTCAGCGGATGGCTGACCGGGTTGCGTTTGTTGTCTTCTCCCCACGGGGACGACGTGGCTTCGATGGATTCAGGATAGCGCAAACCCAGCGCCCAATACGGATGGTCAATCAAATGCGCAGCCATATCGCCCAGCGCGCCTGTTCCCCAATCCACCCAACCGCGCCAGTTAAACGGATGGTAAATCGGGTGGTATTCCACCTCAGGCGCAGGGCCAAGATACAAATCCCAATTCAGCGTGGATGGTTTTTCGGTATAGGCGCTAAGGGCATTTGCTGTCGCCTTGTTGAGCAAGCGGGATGTCCAGTCGTTGCCGAAGCCGCCGCCTTCCGGGTTGACCGGAACTTTGGCCGGACGCGGCACGCCTTGCGGCCAGATTGGGCGATTCGTCCAGACATAAACTTCTTTGACAGGGCCTAGAACGCCAGCCTGAACCCATTCGTTGATCAACCGGGCTTCGTCGTTCGAATGTCCCTGGTTGCCCATCTGGGTCATTTGCTTTGGATATTTGGCCGCCGTTTCGCGCAGCACGCGGGCTTCCTGAACGGACCAGGTCAGCGGCTTTTCGCAGTAAACGTGCTTTCCAGCTTCCAAGGAATGTTTGGCCGCAATGGCGTGAATGTGATCAGGCGTGGCGACAATCACGGCGTCAATGTCTTTTTGCTGATCGAGCATTTTGCGGTAATCGTCATAGCGTTTGGCCTTGTTGTAGGCTTCCTGCAATTTGACGCGATCCTGGTTCTGGCCTTTGTTAGTGCTATTGGCGACGGCTTTATCAACATAGCCAAAATCCACGTCCGCCAAAGCGACAATGTTTTCGCCGGCTTTGACCAATTCGGTTGCGTCTGATGCGCCTTGCCCGCCGCAGCCAATAACAGCGACGTTCAACTTATCGCTGGGTGCAATGTAGCCAACTCCGCCCAGCACGTGGCGTGGCAGAATCATGGCTCCCAATGTCAGGCCTGCGGTGCTTGTGACA